>VGTH01000069.1 GCA_016874755.1 Deltaproteobacteria bacterium
CGGTGGTTGCCGCATGATTACGCCGCAAAACGACACGGCCCGCGGCAAAAATTTCGAAGACAAGCAAATCGTATTTGGCGACGATGCCAAGCGCGGCTGGACCAACGAAGTCCAACTCGAAGCGATGGATATCGAAGGCATCGACGTCGCCGTGCTCTATCCGACCCGCGGCCTGCGCGCGATGGTCGACGATCGCCTCGATCCCGAGTTCGCCGCCGCCATGGCGCGCGCCTACAACGACTGGATGTACGATTTCTGCTCGAAGGACCCCGCCCGCCTAACCGGCGCCGGCATGCTGTCAACCTACAGCATAGACGACGCGGTCGGAGAAGCGCGCCGTTGCAAAGAGCAGTTGGGTTTTCGCGCGGTGTTCCTGCGCGCCAATCCGTTGGTCGATCACCAATGGCAAAGCGAATACTACGAGCCGCTGTGGCACGCATTGGAAGACTTGAACTTGTCGATCGGCTTTCACGAATCCACCGGCACCGGCCGCAATCAAGTCGGCGAGCGCATGGAGCCCAATTTCATGCTGCGCCGTGTCTTCGCTCAACCGATTGAGCAGATGCTCGCCCTGGGCAGCTTCTGCGGCGGCGGCATCCTGGCGCGTCATCCGAAGCTGCGCGTGGCGTTCTTGGAAGCCAACTGCAGCTGGCTGCCCTGGCTCCTGTGGCGCATGGACGAGGCCTATGAATTGGACGGCGACGTTTTCGCGCCGGGCATGAACGAAAACCCGAGCGTCTACTTCAAACGCCAATGCGTCGTCTCTATCGAGCCGGACGAAGCGATCGCCACCGACGTGATCAAACAAGTTGGCAATTCCAATCTGGTTTTCTCGACGGACTATCCGCACGTCGACTCGCGCTATCCCGAAGCGGTGAATTATTTTCTCCGCTTGCCGCTCAGTGACGACGACAAGCGCAAGATTCTCTGGGACAACTGCAGGAATTACTACGCCATGTAACAAGGGCTCACGAATTCAACGTGGGTTTGATTTTGTCGGGGCGACCGGCTGGTCGCCCCTTTCCGTTTCAACGATTCAGCAACGCGACCGCTATCATCCCCACCGCCAGCCCCACGGTTTTCTGCCGCGACAATGTTTCTTTGAAAAAAATAACCGCCAGCACGGCGCTCACCGCCACCACGCCGACGCTGTAAATCGGATAGAGCTGCGAGCTTTCCCAGCCCTTGAGCGCCAACACTCGCAGCAGCGCGTAGACGGCCACGTAGTTAACCGCGCCCAATCCTAATCCGGCAACGACGTGCAGCAGGCGAAACTCCTTCGGCGACAGCACGCCTTTGCTCGCGCCGATGACGATGGCCGTCACCAGCGCGAAAGAAAACCCCGACATGACATAACCATGATAGGTCGCGTGGTCGAGGTAATAGGTCTGCAAATATTTGAGGATCGTGAAATAGCAACCGAAGGTGACAAAGACCAATAGCGGCAACAGTTGAAACATTCGCGAGCTCAAGCCGCCGCTTTTCTTATCGGGCGCGGTGCATAGGTAGAGCGCGACGAGAGCGGCGAGCAATCCCGTCAGTTTGGTCAGCGACAGCGAGTCGCCGTAGAGCACGAATGCCAAAACCGACGGAATGGCGACCGACAAACGGCTCGCCAAGGCCGCAATCGCGACGCCGGCGCGCTGCGCCGTGTGCGCCAGCAGAAAAAAATTCACGGCCAAGAGAAAATCCTGCACCGCGGCCAAGGCGATCCACGGCTCAGCCGCCAGCCGCCGCAAGCTCAGCCCCTCTCCAGCCAAGAAACTGCCGATGGCGACGCAGGTGAGATAGTTGATCGGAATCGCCCAAAACAAATTGACGCGCCAACCTTCGAAGGCGCAAAGATCACCGGGATGACGCCGGAGCCGAGGATGGCGAGGACAAGAAAAAGCATGCGTACTAACCGGGTCCGAAGATTGTCATATCCCCGCTTGGAAAAAGGGGGATACAAGGGGGATTTGCCTGGGGCGTGGTGTGGTTCTTATAGCAATGCCGCATGTGTCTCTTAAGATCGGCCAGCGAAGAAAATCTCCCCTAAACCCTCTTTGTCAAAGAGAAGAATTCAGCCGGTTCATTAGATCGCGGTTGGCATCTTTGGCGTCGGCGAGAATCTTTTTGTCATCGAGGCCCGTGAGCTGACGGTCGCGCATGACGACCTTGCCGTCGACAATCACCGTGCACACATCGCTCGCTTTGGCGCAGTGCACGATCTGGCTAAAAATATCGTTCACCGGCGCGCCGTGCACGGTCCCCATGTCGACGAGAATCAGATCGGCGCGCTTGCCGACTTCGATCGTACCGCAATGCGCGTCGAGTCCTAGAGCTTTGGCGCCGCCGACCGTCGCCATGCGCAGCACGTCGTAGGGTTTTATAACGCCGGCGTCGCGGTGATGGACTTTTTGCAAGAGCGAAGCGGCCTTCATGGTATCGAACAAATCCTGCGAATGATTGCTCGCCGCGCCGTCGGTGCCGAGTGCGACGTTGACGCCTTGGCGCAGCATTTCGACCACCGGCGCCACGCCGTCGCCGAGCATCATGTTGCTGACCGGGTTGTGCGACACGGACGTGCCGGTTTCTTTGAGAATGGTAATTTCTTCGTTCGAGACATGCACCGAGTGAGCGAAGATGGAACTTTTTCCGGGAATGCCAAATTGCTGTAAAAACTCGACGACACCGTTCCTGCCATGCCGCTGGCGCACGCTCTCGACCACCGAATGCGACTCAGCCACGTGGGCGCTGATGCCAAGATTGTGCGCATCGGCAAACCTGCGCACCTCGCGCAGCAAGTCCGGTGTGGTGTTGATCGGCGGCGTGTTCGGGCCGGTCATGAAGCTGAGCTGCTTAGCGCTCTTGTGCTTCGCCAGAACATCCTGAATGACTCGGAACGCCTGCTCCGGTCTTTCTTTGGTACAGTCCGGCACGATCTCGCCGGTGTCCATGATCGTGCGCGCGAACACGGCGCGCAGACCGGAGTCTTGGATCGCACGAATGGTTTCCAGCGCGCATTCCGGGCTCGGGTTGAGAAAATTATGCTCGCACACGGTCGTCACACCGCTGCGAATCGCTTCGACACATCCCAAAAGCGATCCTGCGTAGAAGTGCTCCGGCGTCAGCACCCGGGCACAGCCGTAGATGCGCTTTAGCCACGGCATCAGCTCCAAATCTTCCCAGACCGCACGCAGCAACACTTGGTAGAGATGGGTGTGCGCGTTAACTAGCCCCGGCATGAGCACACGACCTTCTGCGTTGATGCACTCCTCATCGCGCGCCACCTCGCGCGGCGCACCGGGTTGCACGGCCGTGATCGCGCCGTCGCGCAGCCGCACCCAGCCGGCGAAGAACTTGCGCTCTTCCGTCATTGGCACGATGAGAGCGTTGGTGATGATCAGATTGCTCATGCGCAAGGGTAACGAGATTCTGGCGATCTCGCCATAGGTAATACACTCCGGTAACGAGAATCAAACCCGAGACGACAGACCCGAGACGCCCAACGCTGCTGCGCCGACTTGACGCATGGCACCTGCGGGACTAAGTTAAGAAAAATTTCGCGAAGGAGGTGACCTATGGCACAAGACGCAAAAGAGTTTCGCCACAAGACTCCCGAATTCGAAGGCCCGAAGAAAACCTGGCAGGTGTGCAACAGCGACCTGATGAAGGTGCAAGTTCAAGTGGTTAAAGACGGCGGTGAGAACAACCTGCACACGCACACCGGCGAAGACGCTTTCTGGTACGTCGTCAACGGCGCCGTGCGCTTCTACGGCGAAGGCGACAAGGAGATTGGCGTTTATCAGAAAGGCGAGGGCCTATTAGTGCCGCGCGGGTTCAAGTATTGGTTCGAGAGTGCTTCGAAGGAACCGCTCGAAGTCTTGCGCGTTACCGCTAAAGATCAAAGCGTCGACAACAAGCGCGTCGATCTCGCGCCCCAGAAGCAGTGGATGGTCGAGCAGAACACCTTCGGCACACGGCAATAGCGCTGGATCCGGAGCAAGCAACCACGAAACACACGAAACAAGACTCGGCCCAGTTTTCGCTTTGTGATTTTCGTGTGTTTCGTGGTTTATCCGAATCGTCGCGCCCTTCGTCTCTTCGTGGTGAAAGTATCTCAGAGGTCTCAATGCGCGTCATCGATTGCGATGCCCATGTTGAAGAGAGCGTCGGGAGTTGGTCCTATCTCGATCCGGAGTTTTCCCTGCTGCGGCCGATGACAAAACCGGGGACTTTGCGCATTGCGGCACAGTCTCACGAGGCCGCGGGCCGGCGCAGCGTCAAACTCCCGACAACGGTCCCCTAACCGCCTGGCGCGATTTTTTTGTCCCACCCCCCGGATTCATTGTAGTCAATTTGAGTGCATGCTACCTTGCACGGAATTTATGAAAATAAGTTCATCGTTCGTCCAATGGTTTGACGCCGACTATCACAACCCGAATTCCACAGCAAAGATTCGCGATATTGACCGCGTCAATTGGCTGCGCTGCGCGCCGTTTGTGCTATTGCACCTGGGCTGCCTTGGCGTGTTTCTCGTGGGCTGGAGCTGGACCGCCGTCTGGACAGCTTTCGCGCTCTATTTTGTGCGCATGTTCGCCATCACTGGCATCTACCATCGTTACTTCTCACACCGCACTTTCAAAACTTCGCGCCCGGCGCAGCTGGTTTTTGCCATCATTGGAGCGGCTTCGGCGCAGCGCGGCCCGCTTTGGTGGGCGGCCAATCACAGAAACCATCATCGCGACTCCGACACGCCGGCCGACCCGCATTCGCCGGTGCAATACGGCTTCATGCGCGCGCACGCCGGCTGGTTCATGTGCACACGCTATTACGCCACCCAATACAACCGCATCAAAGACTTTGCCAGCTTTCCAGAACTCGTGTGGTTGAACCGCTTTGACAAAGCAGTGCCGCTGGCTCTTGGATTGCTGATTTATCTTTGCGGCGCCGCCCTGGCGCGCACCGCGCCTGAGCTTGGCGTGACCGGCATGCAACTATTTGTCTGGGGATTTGTCGTCAGCACCACCGTGTTGTTTCATGCCACCGCTAGCATCAACTCGGTGGCCCATGTGCTTGGCAGCAAGCGCTACGACACCGGCGACGAAAGCCGCAACAACTTTCTCCTGGCGCTGATCACACTGGGCGAAGGATGGCACAACAACCACCACCAACATATGGCCTGCACCCGACAGGGCTTTTACTGGTGGGAGATCGATATCACCTACTACATCCTGAAAATCTTATCGTGGCTGGGCGTCATCTGGGACCTGAAGCCAGTGCCGGTCAAGGCCTACGATCCGGCGGAGCAACTTGCCGGTAAGAAGCACTTGCGCGCGGCGTGATCGCCTACTGCGAGCGGCGACCGAAGTCCCTTAGGCCGACTCGGAGGTTTCAGCCGATCATGCGAGCACGATGAATCGCGCCCCTCCATCCGAATTCTTCTTTGCGCTCTTTGCGTTTTTTGCGGTTAAATTCTCCGATTCCCAACCCGGGCGCGCAGCGCTTTTTGTGATCCCTTGCGCTCTTTGTGGTAAGGTCTCCTCCGTCACTTCTGTCCCAGCTCCGTCATTACTTCGTTGGCTAAACGCAAGTCCATATACTCGGTCACTTTCCGCTTCGGCTTGGTATTCAACGCGATCGCCTGCCATTGCGCCATCAGCTCGACGCCCTTTTCCGTCGGCACGGGAACCAGGGCATCGCGAATCATCTGGTAGGCGTCCTGCGCCGCGTCGCGTTCGAGCTTCAACCTTTTCATGGTAATCTGCAAGGCGTCTTCCGGATTGTCGCGCGTGTGGATCACCGAGCGCACGATGGCACGTACCATGCGCCGCACCATCTGCGGATTTTCTTTGATCGTTCGCGACGTCGCCGCCAAGCCGGTAAACGCCGTGTCTTTGAAAATATCCGCCAAGCTCACCAAGCGCTTTAAGCCAGCCTTCGTAGCGAGATAGTCGGCAGGCGGCGCCAGCAGCGCGGCAGAGATAATCCCCTGTTTCATCGCCGTAATCTTCGGTTCGTTGCCGGGCAAGTTGATGTATTCGACCTCTCTGTCCGGGTTGATCTTGTTCAGTTCGAGCAGCGCTTTGGTGCCCGCCGCAGTGGAACCACCGAAGGTAACACCGATTTTCTTGCCCTTGAGATCGCTGATCTTTTGAATGTCCGTCGTCACCACCATCGAGAATGTCGGCCGCCCCACTTGCTGGGCGAGAATCATAATGTCGTTGCCTTCCCACACCGCCGGCATCTGCGGCCCGATGGAAAAAATAAAATGAATCTGGTTGGCGATCAGCGCTTGCACGGCAGTCGCCGCGCCGCGCACGAAGATCAGCTCCAAATCCAAACCCTCTTTTTTGTAAAAGCCGCGCTCGGCCGCCACCATCATGGGCAAGATCTGTATGCTCGGCGACGGAAACGCGCCGCGCACCGGCTGAGCGTTGGCCACTGCGAGCGTCACAAACCAGCTTGCCATCATCGCAAAAATCGTGCGTGCCATCGGCGAGCCCCTCCCGAGCAAGAGTTAGGTCTCGAATAACCTGCTAACCCGCCTTCGTCAAGCATCTCCACGGATTTGACTTAAACTGACCATCCAGCTAACTGTCGTTGCCAATCGCTGGAGGTGATTTCTGCAAATTACCGATGTCAAAGCCACGCTTCACCGCGTGCCGGTGGAAGTGCCGCTGCTCAAAGAGAAGATCGTCACGCCGATTGCATTCGTCACGGTCGAAACCGACCTTGGCGTCACCGGCTACGGCCTGACGCGCGGCTCGCAGCGCTTCGGCGTCAGAGAGTTCATCAATCGTGAAGTCGCGCCATTTCTCAAAGGCAAAAATCCGCTGGAAACCGAACGCGTCTGGAACGCGCTGATCAAGCAATTCAACGCGCGGGTGCAGACCGGCATGTGGAGCTCGGCCGTGAGCGCCATCGACATCGCGCTCTGGGACATCAAAGGCAAGCACTACAAGGAACCGGTTTGGCGCCTGCTCGGCGGCGCGCAGAACCCGGTGCAGGCCTATGTGACTTTTGGCCTCAAGCAATACAATAAAGAACAGTTGGTCGAAGTCGCCAAACAACTGGTCAAACAGAACGAGACGCGCTTGAAGATGGTCGTTGCCGTCGATCCGGAAAATCCGAAAGTCGACGCCGAGCGCGTCAGAGCGGTAGGCAAAGCCGTCGGCAACGACGTCGAGCTGATGATCGACGCCAACTATCTATTCTCATACAACCGCGCGCTCGAGCTCTGTAAAATGATCGAGCCCCTCGGCATCACCTGGTTTGAAGAGCCGGTCTATCAGAACGACGCTTTGTTGCTCGCCGATCTGCGCCGCAACACTTGCATCCCCATAGCCGCGGGTCAGAACGAAGGCCACCGTTTCCGTCATCGCGAGCTGATCGCGAGCCGCGCCGTCGATATTGCGCAACCCAACGTTGGCTCCGTCGGCGGCTACACCGAAGCGGTGAAAGTCGCCGCGCTGGCGCAGGCCTTTAACATCCCCATCGCCAATGGCGGCGGCTGGCCGCACCACAACATGCATTTACAAGCCGCCATGGCCAACGGCTGGCGCGTCGAATTTCATTTCGAGATGTGGGGTGTGGGCGACAAGATCTACAAAGAACCGGCGGCGCCCGATAAAGGCTGGGTGACGCTACCCGAAACGCCAGGCCTTGGGTTGGAGCCCCGCTTCGATGCGCTGAAAGAGTTTGAAGAGCAGTGAACTGTCATCTGTCCGATCCGACCGATCGGCCCGATCCGCGAGATCGCTTGGGAGTCTGGTTACCTGCCGCCTTCCAGTTCTTTCCACACCTGGCGCGCCAGCGAGAAATCTCGGATCTCGTCCATCGGCCGTTTTTTCTCGCCGAGCTTGGCGATCAGTACGTCGAGCTCGGCGTCATTCATCAAGCCATCGCGCACCAGCGCTTTCATCTCGACGTCATAGGAATGGTTCGCCACCTCCTGCGATTGCGGCAGCCATTGCATCATCGCCTGCACCGATTCCGGTTTGTTGTCCAAGATGTAACTGTGCGAGCGCAGCAGCGCGCGGAGGGTTCGGCGCACCACCGCGGTGTTTTCTTTCAAAAATTTTTCCGCAGCGAACACACCCGAACCGGGCACGCCGACTTCCGGCGGGCCGGCAAACACGGTGTAGCCCTTTTGTTTGAGCATCAAATCCTGCGGCGTCGCCAGCGCGACGACATCGATCACGCCCATCAGCATCGCTTGATAGCGCGTTGACGCATCGCCGATGACAATGGGCTGCACCCCGGTGGGGTTGAATCCTTTCGACAACATCAACTCATCGGCGACCAGATGATCGGAGCCGCGCAGGGTCGCGACTCCCAGTTTCTTGCCTTTGAGCTGCTGAATGTCTTTGATCTCCGGACGCGCGATCAAAAAGTATGGGCCTTTTTTCTGATGCACCAGCACCAGCTTGATCGGAAAGCCCTGCATCATGCCGCGAAACGTGCTGGTGAACGCGTCGGCGTATTGCACGTCGCCGTTCACCAACGCCGTCGCGCTGAGCCGCGGGTTCATTTGGATCAGCTCGACTTCGAGCCCTTCGGCTTTGAAAAAGCCTTTGGAAATGGCGATATGTTTGGGCGCCACGACATTGCTGCGGCTGGCAATGGCGAAGCGAATTTTCTGCGGCGCTTCGGCGCTCATCGCCCGCCCGTTCCACAGCGTTGCGATCGTCACGCTTATGAACACCATCGACAGTTGCAGCCGCGCTCGCTTCATCGCTCATCCTCCTGGGTCTTGACGATCTTTCCTATAGCACAGCCGCGCCCCGCTCGACTAGAAAAAACTTTGCCCAGCGCTGGCACTCAGCAATGATTTTTAATATAGATGCACCGATTCCAACCAAAGGGGTGCTTATGCGCGGTCATCGCTTGAAAGTTGTCGTCCTCGTTTTTCTTTTTACCGTTGGTTTATTTCCCGTTCACGCGCGCAGTGCGGAATTGATTCCGCTGCGCGCCACCTACGCTTCGATCGGCGGCGCCTTCGCGCCGTTGTGGATCGCGCAGGACAAGGGAGTGTTCAACAAGTACGGCCTCGCGGTGGATTTGAAATACATGCTATCGGCCACCGGCACACAAGCACTGCTCTCCGGCAGCACCGACATCGTCAACCCAGGCACCGAGCTCGTCGAAGCCGGCCTCGCCGGCGCGCGCGTCGCGTTTATCATCGGCATTTTGAACCGCGCCGTGCTGTCGGTGTACAGCAAACCGGAACTGAAACAATTTACCGACCTCAAAGGCAAAGTGCTCGGCGTGACGCTACCTGGCTCGACGACGGATTTGGCAGCGAGAATGTTGATCCAGCAAGCCGGCATGGTGGCGGGTAAAGATATTCAAGTCACCCACCTGCAAGGCATGCCCGACATGATCACCGCGCTGGCGCAAGGCCGCATCGACGCCGGCATCGTCTCGGCGCCAACAACTCTGCGGGCAAAACAGGCGGGACTGAAAGAGTTGGTGGATATCGCCGCGCGTAATATTCCGATGATCCACGCCGGCCTCGCCACCACTCGGGATTTTATTAAGAGCGATCGCGACAAAGTGCGCCGCTACGTGCAAGCCTACATCGAAGCCAACAAAATCGCGCGCACCGATCCGGAAACCGCCAAACAAGTGATCGCCAAGTGGACCAAGACCGACAACAAAGAAGATCTCGAGGAGACGTACAACACCTACGTGAAAGCCTGGGAGCAAGCGCCGTTGGTTTCGCTTCCGGCAATGCAAACGGTGCTGAACTTCGCGATCAATCCAAATGCGAAGACCGCCAAGCCCGAACAGTTCATCGACAACTCGTTTGTCGCCGAGCTGGAAAAATCTGGTTTCATCAAAGAACTTTACAAGTAAGCGGCGCGCGCAGAATCGTCACAGATTTGCAAACGTCGATATTAGTGGAGTTGCAGCTGAACTTAATTGCGTTTTATTTTTCACCCCAAGACAACATCGCTTTAAAATTTCGCAAAAAAATTCTCGCAAAACGTCTGGATTTCCGCGGCAATGTTTTATAGAGATTAACACGCTCGCAGGAAACTGCGTCCGCGGAGGGCTTCATGTTTATCGCAAAGAAATTCTTCCTCGTTCTACTCGTGCCCTGCTTGTTCACTATGAGTTCCGTCACAGGCAAACTTCACGCCGAGGAGAATCCGTTTCCGGTGCCCAACGGTTTGCGCGATGCGGTCGATTTCTGGAAGAAGATTTTTACTTTGTATAGCGAGCACGAGATTGTCTTTCACAATCCGGAGGATCACAAAAAAATCTACAGCGTCATCAGCGTCCCGGAGAACAAACAAAATCTCAATGCCCTGATCAACGCCGAGCGCGCCCGCATCATCAATCAATACGGGCTGCACGGCAAAACCGACCAGGTGCGCAGCCAGCGCGGCGCGCGCGAGCAGTTCCAGATCAGCCATGAGCGCTCGCAACGTTATCTCACCGGCATGCGCCGCGTCTTTCGCGAAGAAAAGCTACCGGTCGATCTCGCCTACTTGCCCCACGTGGAGTCGGCCTTCGACAACAGCGCGCGCTCGCACGCCGGCGCGTTGGGTATTTGGCAGCTGATGCCGATCGCCATCGTCCGTTTCAACCAGGGCGACATGCGATTGGATCCCTATGCCTCGACGCGCGCAGCCGCCAAGATCTTGCGTGAAAATTATTTAGGCTTCGGCAAAAATTGGCCGTTGGCGTTAACCGCTTACAACTTCGGACCAACCGCCGTCGCCCAGGCGCGCGACGCGGTCGGTTCGTCCGATTTGGTGACGATCATCCGCGAGTACAACCATTCGCGGTTTGGCTACGAGCCGAAAAATTTTTACGCCGAGTTTCTCGCGATTCGCGAGATGCTAAACAACAAAGAGGCGCCGTTCTTGACCCGGCGGCCGTTTCAGCCCTTCCGTTTTCGCGAAGTGAAAATCAAAAAGGCCGTGCCCGTGCAGTCGCTCCTGAAGACGGCCGCGGTGCACGAGCGCCAATTTTTCGATTGGAATAAATCGCTCGACAGGCGTGCTGAAGAAGTTCCAGCCGGCTATGCCTTGAATCTGCCCAGAGAGCGCATGGAGCGCTTTATTTCCGTGCACCGCCAGCTAGTCGACACACCGCCGGTCAGCCAGCTGGCCTCCGCCCGGCCACCGCGCAAGCGCTTAGGATCGTAGCGTCTTGTGCCAATCACGATCCGCCCAGTTTTTTGAAAATCCCTTCCTTCTCCAACTCGTCAATCACCGAGTGATCGATGAACTCCTCGGCTTTGCGCCCTTTGAAGTCGGCATTTTGCTCGGCGTAAAACGCCAGCGTGTCGCGCGTTCCAGCCATGTTGACGCGCGGCGGCATTGAGAAACGCGGCGCGAAGTAGTCGTAGGTCGCGCGCACGGTTTCCATGTCTTCGATGCGCATGCGGTTGGCAAAGACTTTCATGGTGCGCTCACGTTGCGTCTTGATGACGTGAATCGCTTCTGCGTAAGCGCGCGTGAAACGCTTCACGGTATCGCGGTTGTCGCGCAGAAAGCTGCCCTTCACGTTCAACGTCGACTGCGGAAAGTTGGTGCTCATCTCGCCCATGTCGGCCAAGATGCGAAAGCCGGCTTTCACGGCGATGTTCAAGTGCGGCGGCGAAAGAATGACCGCGTCGCTGCGTCCGGCGATCAGCCCGCCCATGCGTGTCGGCGCATCACCACCGATGATCACTTGGAGGTCGGCGAGTTTCATGCCCCATTCTTTCAATGCCAACTGCAGCGCCAGATCGTTGGAACCGCCGAAGTTGAGAATGTTGACCTTACGCCCGCGCAAATCCTTGGGCGTGCGAATGTCGGGCTTCACGACAAACGCGTAGGGAAACTTGTTGTACGATGCGGCGAGCACTTTGATGTCGAGCCCTTTGGCGCCAGCGGCGAGGGGTCCGGTTACCGACCCCGTGGCAAAATGGGTGCTGCCGCCCATTAAAGCCGCCACCGAGCGCGCGCTGCCGGTGATCATGATGACTTCGATGTCGAGGCCGTGTTTCTCGAAAATCTTCAGGTCCTTGGCCACCCACACCGCGCTTTGAAAACCAGCATGACCGCCGTAGTCGGCGATGAGTTTTTCCGTCCTCTCTGCCGCCAACGAAAGATCCAGCAAACTGGCAAACAGCCCCAGCCAAGCGAGAACCCATGTCTTGATTAATTTCATCCAAACTCCTTATCGGTCCGCGAAATATTAGGGGGTCGGCCACAGCGGGTCAAGATAGCCGGCTACTTTGGCTTGACAGTTACGCGGCACTAAAATATTTCTCCAAAGACTAACGAAAGGAACGAGTCTCATGAGCATTCGTGGAAAAGCTGCAGTCGTCGGCATCGGCGAAACGCCGCTCGATCGCCTTGGCAGCAAGCCCGGCGAGCCGCGCAAATCAACGGCGGAATATCTCGCCTGGGCGGCGCGCATCGCAATGGAAGACGCCGGCCTGACCAAAAAAGATTTTGACGGCCAGGGGCTTGCCGCCATTTACACCACCAACCACTCACAACCGTTTTGGCCCGAAGAAGTGGCCGCCATTCTCGGCATTACGCCGGGCGTTTCCATGGCCGGTGGCAATGGCGGCGCCAGCTCCGTGTCGCTGCTCGGCCACTGTGCCGCGGCGATCAGCGCCGGGCTCTGCGATCTCATTCTCGTCATCGCCGCGGCCTCGCCCTTTGGCGAGCGTGGCGGTCACCGCGGCGCCCATGCCGACACGCGCGATTTCGAAATGCCCTTCGGTGTCATGGGGCCGAACTGCAAAATTTCCTTTGTCATGAGCCGCTACATGCATGAGTCGGGCATGACCGAAGATCACTTCGGTAAGATCGCTGTCACCGGCCGCTATCATGCCTCGCTCAATCCCAATGCCTACCTGCGCAAACCGATCACCATCGACGATTACAGAAAGTCGCGCATGATCTCCGACCCGATCAGGCTGTTCGATTGCGTCATGCCGGCCAACGGCGGCAAAGCCTACATCATGACTTCCGCCGAGCGCGCCAAATCGATGCGCAAGCCGCCGGTGTACCTGCTCGGCTGGGGCGAGTGCAACAACGCTAGCTTCGGGCCACGCTACCGCGCCAATCCGCTGATCACCGGCATCACCCAAGCCGGCAAGCGTGCCTTTGAGATGTCCGGCGTCGCCCACAAAGACATTCGCTGCTTGAATCTGTATGACGACTACATTCCGGTCGTCATGATTCAAATCGAGGACTTGGGTTTTTGCGGCCGCAACGACAAAGCGTTTTTTGAAAAGACCGACTTCACGTTTAAAGGCGACCTGCCGATCCAAACCAGCGGCGGCATGATCAACTGCGGCCAACCGTCGACCACCGGCGGCATGCTGCACGTCATCGAAACCGTGCGGCAAATCAGAGGTGAATGCGGCGAGCGCCAAGTGCCCCATATCAAATTCGGCATCTCCACCGGCGTCGGCGCGGTTAACTATGGCAAAAATTTCGGCTGCACCGCGGCGGCGATTCTTGGCAGCGAAGCGTAGTTTTGCGCGACGATGAAAGGATTATTTCACGAAGGAGGCACGAAGGACACGAAGATGACGGAAGCCTTTGACAAAATATCTTTTCCGAACTTCGTGTTCTTCGTGTCTTCGTGGTGAATCTTTTTAGCCAATTACTAGGAGCTCTAACATGGCAGAAGAAAAAATAGCCAAAAAACCCCTTCCCGATGTTACGCCGGTCAATCAACCCTTCTGGGACGGCGCCAAGGCCGGCAAGTTGATGATGCAAAAATGCTCGAGCTGCAAGACCTGGGTCTTTCCGCCCCGGCCGGTGTGCGGCGACTGCGCCAGCGACAAACTCGAATGGGTGCAGACCGGCGGCAAGGGAAAAATTTTCTGCTTCACGATCATCCGTGAAGTGGTCGGCACCGCGCTGCGCGGCTTCGGTCCCGATATCCCCTACGTCACCGCCTGGGTCGACCTCGACGACGGCCCGCGGCTGTGCAGCAACGTGATCGGCTGCCCCATCGACAAAGTGCACATCGACATGAAAGTGGAAACCGTCTTCGAAGACACCGGCGACGGCCTGACCTTGCCCAAGTTTAAACCCGCCGCTTAGGTGTGTAATTGTTTCGTTGTGTAGGGACAGGTCGCGACCTGTCCCTACATCACCGTCCCGTGATCAGCGCGATCCCACCGACGATCAACAGCACGCCAAGCAGCACGAGCTTGTTGATTTTCTCTTCGCCGCGCAGAAAGAGCGCGGTAAAAGCGAGAATGAACAGCGGCGTGGTGTTGATGATCGGACTGACCACGGACAGATCGCCCTTGTGCAAAGCGCGGAAGGTAAAGAACTGGCCGAACAGCGCGAAGATCGCCGCGCTCAGATAATACGGCAAGCAACCGCCGCGAAACTTGAGCGAGCGGCAACCGCCGGAGACCGCCAGCGATCCGACCAGGCAGAAAAACGAAGTCGTAATGCTCACCGTCGAGGCGAGCAGCGGCTCGCCGGTCACGTTCAATCCGAGCTTGCGAATATTTTGTGAAATCGACGCCAGCACCGCCGCGCCGAGGGGGAACAGCAGATCGATCTTGCGCCACTTCTGTTCGCCGGGCCTTTCGTAGGAAACCAACCAGATGCCCGCCACGGTCATAAGCGCGCCCCAATAGACCGACAAACCGGGGCGCTCGCCCAGCGTGAAAAACGCCAGCGCCAGTGTGAACAGCGGCGCGATGCCGCGCAGCGGACCAGCGCGCGACACGCCAAGGCGCATGATGCCCATGTAGAACATCACGCGCACCATCGCCGGTTGGATGACGCCGCTGGCGGCAAAATACAAATTGCCCGGATGAAAAATTTGCGCCGTCGAATAGTGCCACAGCACCAGCGGGATCAGCGCCGCCACATTGACCGAAAAACTGATAAATGCGGCGGTCGACGCATTCGAATAAGCGGAGCCTTTGCGGACGAGAATCGAGTCCACCGCCCAAGCGGCGGCGGATAGGAGCGCCCAGAGCTCAGGAGTCATCGCCGGCGGTTCAAACTTTCTAGCATCGCCGCCTTTGTAGCACAGCGTAACCTCGTATGGTATCACAAGAGGACACTGACACGACGAATTCACGAGGAAAGAATGAAAAAACTATTGGGCCTTTTGGCCATGAGCGGCGCGGTTTTGGGTGTGCTCTTTTTTCTCACCAGCGCATCGGGCCCGAGCGCGAGCCAACCGCAGCAAGCGATCACCCTCAAGCCCGCCAGCGTGATTCAAGACGGTTCCATCGTTTCGATCGAATACACGCTCACCGATGACGCCGGCGCAGTGCTCGATTCGAGCGTCGGCAAAGAGCCGCTGACCTACATTCAAGGCGCCGGGCAGATCGTCGGCGGTTTGGAACGCGAGATGAATGGCCTCAAAGTCGGCGATCGAAAGAAGGTCAAAGTGAGCCCGCAAGATGGCTATGGCGTCGTCAGCGAAAAAGCCTTTCAAGAAATTCCCCGCGAAAAAGTCCCCGTTGAGGCCCAGAAAGCCGGCGCGAGCTTTTTGACTAGGAGCGGCGATGGGCGGGTGATGCCGATCCGCATCCGCGAAGTGAGAGATAGGACCGTCGTTGTCGACCTCAACCATCCGCTCGCCGGCAAGACTCTGCACTTCGACGTCACGGTCAAAGACATCAAAGCCGCCGAAACCAAATGAGCAATGCTTGGAGTACCATCCCCGCCCCATGTCTCCCGGTTTTTTCTACGGCTACGTCATCCTCGCGCTTTGCTTCGCCAACATGGTGGTCATGCGCGGCGTCAACGGCGCCTTCGGCGTTTACTACCTCGCGCTGTTAGAAGAGTTTCACTGGTCGCGCAGCGACGGCGCTTCCATCGCGTCGATTAATTTTCTCGTTTATGCGCTGGCGTCCCCGGTCGTCGGCTTGGCCTTCGACCGGCTCGGCCCGCGCCTGCTCATGCCGGCGGGCGCAGCGCTGGTCGGCCTCGGTTTAGTTTTCTCCTCCTTCTCGTCTTCGCTGTTCGGTCTCTATTTTTCCTACGGCATTGTCACCGCACTGGGACAAGGCGCGCTCAGCTTCGTCGGTCACAACGCGCTGATCTCTTTTTGGTTCGTGCGCCGGCGCGCCACCGCGATTGGCATTGCATCGATGGGCCAAGGGTTGGGAGCCCTCGTGATGGTGCCAGCAACGCAAATCCTCGTCAGCGCCATCGGCTGGCGCTGGACCTATATCGCCACAGGTAGTTTGTGCCTGCTGGTTTTGTTGCCGGCCAACGCCCTGCTGCAACGACGCTCGCCGCAGGATGTCGGGCAGTTTCCCGACGGCGAGGTACGGCCATCCGAACCGCGCAGCGGCCGCCATGCCAAGCGCGCCGGCCAACGTGACTGGACACTAGGCGAAGCGGCGCGCTCGGTGCCTTTTTGGTGCATCAGCATCGGCCACTTGGCGCTCGGCACAGCGCTGTTTTTGATCAACACCCACGCCATCGCCCACTTTGTCGCGGTGGGCTACGAAAAACTCGCGGCGTCTTATTATTTTGGCTTCATCGGTTTTATCCGCATTGGCGCTACTATTGTCTGGGGCTCGGCCTCCGATCGCTTCGGCCGCAGCGGCGCCTACGGCCTTGCCACCGCGGTGACGGCCGCCGGCGTCGGCTGCATGATCGCCATGACCTTCGGCGCGCCGCTCTGGCTCGTCTATCTCGCCATCGCGCTCTACGGTCTCGGTCACAGCGCCGGCAACCCGACCTATGGGTCGGTGATCGCCGACATTTTTTCCGGCCACAAAATCGGCTTGATCTTTGGCTTTCTTGAAGTAAGCTTCGGCATCGGTAGCGCCATCGGCTCGTGGTTGGGCGGCTATCTCTTCGACGTCACCGGCACCTATGCTTGGGCGCTAGCGGTCTGCCTGGTTTGCTTCGTCATCTCAGGATTAGCGATTCATATTTGCGTGCGCTGGCAAGCAAAACACACCGGATAATGGAAAATGAAACTGCCGTTTGGAAATAGCTATTATCGATTGTCCATTGGTAGGGTGCGCCGCGCGCACCATCCGAACCTTCGTGTCCTTCGCGTCTTCGTGGTGAATAATTCCTAAGGAGATCCCATGAATTTCTGTCTACACGGCTCCGCGCGCACGGTCCAGGAAGCCGTCGACCGCGCCAAAAAAGCCGAATCCCTGGGCTACGAAGCGATCTTTTTCGCCGACAGCCAGATGGGCAACGTCGACCCATTTCAAGGCATGGCAATGTGCGCGATGCAGACGAAAAAAATTCGCTTCGGCACCGCCGTCACCAACATCGTCTACCGTGACGCAACCATTGTGGCAAATTCCTTCGCGACCTTGAATGAAATTTCGAATGGCCGGGCGATCGTCGGCATGGGCACCGGCGATGGCCCGGTTTACAGCCTCGGGCGCCACGCCACCAAGCTGGTTGATTTCGAAAAAGGCCTGCGCAGCATCCGCGATCTGCTGCACGATCGCGGCGTCGACGTGCCGAAAAGCAAAGAGCGCGCCGGCGGCAACGTGCAGTTAAAAGTCGGGCAGCGGCCGGTGCCGATCTATATTTCCGCCGAAGGGCCGAAGACTTTGCGGGTCGCGGGAAGGACCTGCGATGGCATTATTCTTGGGACTGGATTCGACAGGGCCGTGACGGAATGGGCGCGCAAGAAAGTTGCCGAAGGCGCCAAAGACGATGGCAGAAACTTGTCGGACATCGACATCATGCCCGCCGGCATGATCGTCGTCGACGACAACGGCGATCTCGCGCGCCGGCGCGTGCGCACGCGCATGGCCAACCGCGCCCATCATAATTTTCGCTTTACCATGGAAACCGTTCCCGAAGGCGAAGTCGCCGGGGTGCAGAAATTCATGGATCATTTCGATATCTCCAAACCGATTGAAGAGCGCGTCGATCCCGATTTGGTCACTCCCTACCTGCTCGAGCGCTTCACCATCGCCGGCGCGCCGGCGGAGTGCATTGCCAAAGTGAAGCAGTTGGAGGCCGACGGCGTAAAGCGCATCTTGCTAACGCCGCCCAACGCCATCTACGAGCAAGTGATGGAAAAGTGGGGCAAGGAAGTGATTCAGAAATATTAGCCAATCGGCAGCGGGCAATAGGCAATCGTAAGGAGAATATCACATTGCGATCCTCAGTCCTTTATTTTTTGTCCTCGACCCTGGTTCTACTCGCTGCGCTCGTCGCGAAGCCCGGCGACGCACAGGCGCAATTCACCAAACTGCGCGCCAGCTTCGCCGGCACCACCGGCTATCACCTGCCAATCTGGGTGCAAAAGCAGGAAGGGCTCGATAAAAAATACGGCCTCGATCTGGAGATCCTGTTGATCGCCGGCGGCTCGCGGATCATTCAAACGCTGCTCAGCGGCGAGCTGCTGCTGACTCATTCGGGGGCCTCGACGGTGGCGCGCGCCGGCATCGCCGGCGCCGATCTCGTCATGATCGCGACGGTGATGAATCAGGTGAACTGGCGCATCGTCGCGCGCAAAGAGATTCGCGATATCAAAGATTTAGTTGGCAAAAAAATCGCCATCGCGTCGCGCGGCGGGTCGAGCGAGCTCGGGCTGCAGCTCGCGTTTAAGCGCTGGAATCTCGACTTCAACAAAGTCGCCCTGCTCAGCTTGGGCCCAAGCCCAACGCGCATGGCAGCGCTGCGCGAAGGCGTGGTGGATGCAACGGTTTTCGCCTATCCCGAACTGCTCATCGCCACGAAAGAAGGCTTCCCGGTACTCGCCGACTTGCGCCCCTACGCCGATCTCACCGATACTTCGGTGGTCGTTACCCGCTCCACCTTGGACAAACAGCGGCCGCTCTTGAAGCGATTTCTGCAGGGCTACGTCGAAGCCATCGCGCGCGTGAAGAACCACCCCGACTCGGCCTACCGCGCGCTGTCGCGCTATACCGGCGTCAGCGAGCGCGCTGCCCTCGAAGAAACCCGCAAGTTTTACGCCGACAGCTTCAGCGAGATTCCGCGCACCGAAGCCAACGGTTGGCGCAACCTGATCGCCACCCTCGGCAAGAGCGAAGCCGAAATGGCGCGCTTTCTCGACATGAGCCTCCTCGATGAGCTGCAGCGCGAGCGCTTCTTCGAACGGCTCGGCAAGTAAAGAACCGCGGCATTGCGCCTGCGGGGTTAGCAGCCCCGCAGGCGTGGTTTGACTTCACCGGCCATTCCAAATAGAACCACGGACGGCATTTGAACGCTCTGGATTATGCAGATTCTGAAGGCCCGCTCCTGCCCGCGCTGCGGTTTTTTTCTCGGTTACTCGACGACCCGGTCTTTCAATAATCGGCGCACAGCCGTCCTCGGTTCTTGCTTGCACTGCGACTATCGCCTGCCGGTGCGCGCGGTTCTGCGGAGTAGCCATCCATCGGCGACCCAGAGCGAACAAAAAGTTTTGCATCTAACACTGCTCGCGAACTCATCGACGATGGTACCGCGGCAACCCCGTCTTGGCGGTAAAGCTTCCCTCCCGCCAGCGCGACGCTGCGCCCGCGAGTTGCGCGCCGTCGGTCAAGCTCTCGAGCAACTGCACCTGAAAAATTTCAGCTTGCGGCGCGACGGCCGCTCCTATCTGATTTGGGATCACGATGGCGTGTTGACGCCAGCCGGTGCCGGGCTATCGTTCACGCACCGGCGCGCCGGAAAAACTCCCATGTACCGGTTCGACAGCGACGATATCGTGCGCATCGAGCGCGACGGCATCAGCCAACGCAGCCAATACTTTCACCCGGTTGACGGCCGCAAGCTCTCGCATCTCCTGCGCACCCTCGGGGCCCACGTCGAGCGCAGCGGCCGACGGCTCATGGGCATTCACTGGCGCGAGACATCGGTCGGCGTCATCGTTGAATCGCGCGGCCGCTGTCGGGTGGAGCCAATCCGTACCGACATCCTCTATGACCTTTGGGTACGCATGTACCTGCGTCGCGCGCGCTGAGCTTAGCGCCACGAGTTCCGAGCTCGACAGTTGCTGTTGACAGGTCGAGCCATCTCTGCAAACAATTCCGGAAAACGAGTAGGAGCGTATATGTTCACAAGCATAAGACATATCGCCGTGATGACCGAAAACTGGGACCGCGAAGCAAAGTTCTATCAAACCATTTTCGGCATGAGGAAGATCACCAACGGCATGACCGACGAAAAAGGCGAGTACAACAAAGACCGCGGCCACTTGAGCGACGGCGTCATCGGTCTTGCTCTCCTGCAACGCCAGCCCGGCTTTCGCTCCGGCATGGACCACTTCGGCTTTGCCGTCGACGACGTCGAGCTAGTGAAGAGCCGCGTCAAGCAGCACTACCCCGACATTTACATCCATCAGAGTCAAAGCCACGTGCCCTTCGCCGGCCTGCGCGGCCACGACCCGGACGGCAACCAATACGATCTCTCCCAAAAAGGCATGGCCAACGTGCGCGAAGGCTATGTCGAGTTCGGCTGGGAACAGCCGCGCTGGATCAATCATGTCTGCATGCGCAGCGGGCGCACCGAACAGATCGCCGAGTTCTATCAAAAAGTATTCGACCTGCGCCCGGTGGAAGGCCTCTCAGGCGACAAAAGCTACTATCTAACCGATGGTAAAGTGAGCCTAGCGATCCGGCCCTGGAGCATGGTCACCCACCGCGGCTTCTACTCCGGTCTCGACCATTTCGGCTTCAAGGTCGACAATCTCGAACAGACCAAAAAAGACATCGACGCCCTCGGCAAAGCCCACCCCGCCTCGGCGGTGCGCCGCGTCGACATCGGCCGCGACGGCGCCAATCACTTAAAGAATCTCGAAGCCTGCAAACTCTGCAAGCACGCCATCTCCGACCCCGACGGCGTGCTGCTCGATCTGACCGATTAGAGCGGTATTACATCATTAAACAATCTGCGGATTCACAACTGGCCGGGGCACCACCCCGGCCAGTTTGCGTTTGGAGCCGATGAAAAACTTGCCACCTTGAATACTGAAATTCAATTCAGTATAAGGCGAATTGCATCATGAAACCTAGGAGGAAACACCATGGAGCCAGCCAAAATTTACCGACTCAATAGAAATCAACCAGCGGCAAAACCGCCAGCGGCGATGATCCACTCATCCGGCGTGCCGCAGAAACCCAAGCTGCTCGACCAAGTGCGCAATGCGATTCGCTCGCGCCATTACAGCCCGAAGACCGAACAGAGTTATGTTCACTGGATTAAGCGCTTTATCTTTTTTCACAACAAGCGGCATCCAGCGGAGATGCGCGAAAAAGAAATCGCGCAGTTTCTTTCCAGCTTGGCAAGCGAACTGCGCGTCAGCGCATCGACGCAGAATCAGGCGCTGAACGCCCTCTTGTTCCTTTACCATCAGGTCTTGGTTACAGAGATCGGCTTTGTAAACGGCGTCGTGCGCGCCAAGAAAGCGCCGAGACTCCCAGTAGTTTTGACGCGGGGTGAGACTCAGACGCTCCTGCAACACCTCTCTGGCTGCGAAAGACTGATGGCGACGCTCCTTTACGGCGCAGGATTGAGACTCATGGAATGCTGTAGGCTGCGGGTTAAAGATATCGACTTTGCGCAAAACCAGATTCTTGTCCGCGCCGGGAAGGGCGATAAGGATCGCTACACGATGCTTCCAGCCGCAGTCAAAGAGGATCTCCGTACTCATCTGGAGAACGGTAGGCGACAGCACCAGCATGATCTTGACCAGGACTTGGGCCGAGTCGTGTTGCCCAACGCTTTGGATCGAAAATATCCGAACGCAGGCAAAGAATGGGCATGGCAGTGGGTTTTTCCCGCAACACGATATTATTCCGACCGCGTTACGGCCCAACAGTATAGGCATCATCTCCACGAGTCTGTGCTGCAAAAAGCCGTACGCGAAGCGGTCCGCAGCGCAGGAATTTCCAAGCCGGCAACCTGAGCCGTTGTCAATAGGTGTGTAAAAAGATACTAGGCGGCGACCCTCATCTCTTTGCCATTGTCATACTTCGTCCCGCGCGCTACTTTTCCGACAAGCTGTGGTGCGTTCAGTTTGCGGAAGCTCTT
>VGTH01000070.1 GCA_016874755.1 Deltaproteobacteria bacterium
GATTTCGAATACGGTGTGCGCTCCGCGTCGATATTCTTTCATCCGCAGACATTACCACAGCTCCGCCAAAACGTGCTAAAGCCGTCGCCTAAAGGCGAGGGCTTCAACCCTCCCAGAGTGGGACAGTGAGGGAAAGAGCGGCTCACCACGAAGGCGCGAAGGACACGAAGTTCGGAGCGAAGGCACAAGGCCTGCCCCTACAAAACCCTTCGCGTTGAAACCTGGCGACCGTTTTCAGGTTCCGTGGGCGTGCGCAAGCACATGAATCACTTCGTGGTGAAAATCTCCTCCCCGAGTTTTGCGTTCTTTGCGGTTAAATTCTCCGGTTCCTAATCCAGGCGCGCAGCGCCTTTTGTGTTTCCTTGTGCTCTTTGTGGTTAAATCTTCTTGCCCGATTCGGCTGCGGCTGCGCCGCGCTGGGCCGTCGTCGTCAGCGAAATGATACTTGCTTTGAAACCACTTGGTTTTGTCGACCGCTTCGCTGAGGATCAAGTGAGATTCGATGGGCACAAGCAGCCCGCCCTTGTAGCAGACCGTGTAGGGGGTGCCGATGCCGCCAAGGTAGACAATTATAGCCCGTAGAGCGCCCGGGCGTTGTCCCAAACGATTTTCTTCGCCAGCGTCGGTGTGAGCCGCTGGTCGTTGCTCAGATTGGCAATCGCCATGAGCTCGGTGGCGCTGTCGGCGTGGGCATAGTCGGAGCCGATGACGATATTTTCATCGCCGAGCTTCTGAACAATGTATGGAATATCGTCGGTCGTCTCGCAGGCAACGAAAATCCGATCCTGTTTGAGAAAGTCGCGGTTGAGCTCCTTGCCCTTCATGCGAAACCGTTTGGTCAGATCGGTGAAGGCGTAGGGCAGCCATTCGGCGCTGATTTCCAGAAAACCAATTCGCAGCTTAGGAAATTTTTCCGGAATGCGATCCATCACCAGGGCATGAAAACCGCCGACGCAGTTTAATTTGAACTTGGAGAAGCCGACCGGCTCGTATTTGTAATAGTTAAAGAGCGTGGCGCTGCCATTGGCGGCATGTACACCGATGGTGATGTCGAGGCGCTGCGCTTCTTCGTAGAGCGGGAAAAAATACGGATCGCTCAGCAGCAGATCGCCTTCGGTGCCGCGCATAAATATCGCGCAGGCGCCGTTCTCTTTGGCAAAGCGTGCCTCTTGCAGCGTCTGCTCCATGCTCATCAACGGCATCACGGCGGCCCAGCGCAGCCGTTCTTTTTCCTGGCGCCAGATGTCGGCGAGCCAGCGGTTGTAGCTGCGGCACAGCGCCAGCTCCACTTCGGGGCGCGGCGTTAGCGGAATCAAAAACAGTGTCGGGTAAAGCACCTGAATACCGACACCCAACTCGTCCATATGCTTGACGCGCGTCGGCACATCGCGCATTTCGCGCGACGCCTGCGGCGTGTTGCGGCCGACGTTGCCGGACTTCAAGCGCAGCGTGCCGTCGACCAGCCAATATTCGTCTTTGCCCGTGCCGTCGGGCGAGCCGACGATCTGCGGGCGGTATTTCTTGTCGGCTCCGTCCATATACTCCCAGGTTTGCTCGGTCTCCAAAACATGGGCGTCGGCGTCGATGGTTTGCATGTCAAACTCTCCTCAATTGGATTCTCGTGCTCTTCTCGAATTAACACCGCCGAGCGAGGCAGGTCAAGAAAGCTTGTGGCGTTGACCCGCCGTCCGTTTCGAGATTTACTGCTCTCCCACAGCTTCGTGGCGCGACAACCTGGGGTAGAACGATCATGTACGGATGGCGTGGCACAATCGGCTTGGTAAAGCCTACTTTCAAACCCGGACCTCTGGAGGCGTTTATTCGCCTGCTGCCCGACGGGGTGTGCGTGATTCCACGCTACGTCGGGCTGCGTTCCGGCACTGAAAAAGAGTTTCAGGAAGCCCAGGCGATGATGGATCAGCGCGTCGGTGAGCTTGTCGCGCTTAAAGCAAATATGGCGCTGGTCCAGGGCGCACCGCAGTTTATGTTGCTCGGCTTGGACTTCGACCAGGCCAACACCCGGCGCCTGGAGAAAAAGCACGGCCTTCCGGTGCTCAGCTCGACGCAAGTGCAAATTGACGCCCTGCGCGCGCTCAAGGCCCGGCGTTTGGTCGGGCTGACCTATTTTTCCGACGAATTGAACGAGCAGTTCAAAGAGTTTTTCGAACGCTTGGGATTCAAAGTCATGGCGATGGCGGGCATCGATGTGCCCTTTAGCGACGTCGGCAAGATACCCGCTGAGGAGATCGCCCGCCGCGCTAAAGAGGTATTGGCTGAGTGCGGCGACGGCGACTGTCTCTATCTCATGGGCGCAGCGTGGGATTGTATGAATATCATCGAACCGCTCGAACGCAAGCTCCATGTCAAAGTGTTGGCCAACGTGCCAGCAGACGTGTGGGCGTGCATGAAACAGTTGAACATACGCCTGCCGATCGCCGGCTACGGGCGGCTGCTCGCCGACCTGCCGTGAGCGTGCAACTGCAATTTCGATCACAAGGAGTACAAAATGGCATCCGCAGATTCTTCAGCTCGCTCCTTCGCCGGCTACGCCGATCTTCCGGGCGTTCGCCTTTGGTACACCGATAGCGGCGGCAGCGGCGTGCCGCTCATTTTGCTGCACGCCAACACCGGCAATGCCGACGGCTGGCAATACAATACCCCTGGCTTCGCCGCGGCGGGCTATCGTGTGATCGCTTTCGATCGGCGCGGCTGGGGCCGCAGCACGGCCAACCCGGATAGCGGCCCACAGCCGGGGACGATCGCCGACGATCTCCACGCGCTGGTAGAGCATTTAAAGATCGACAAGTTTCATCTCGTCGGTGTCGCCGGCGGCGGCTTTGCCGCCTATGATTACGTGCTCTGGCATCCGGAGCGGCTGCGCAGTTTAGTCGTTGCCGCCAGCGGCGGCGCCATCGTCGACGAAGAGCTGCGCAAGCTGCGCGAGAAAACCACGCTGCCCAATTTTCCTAATTGGCCGCCGGAGTTTCGCGAAGTCAGCCCTGGCTACATGGCGACCAACCCTGAAGGGCTTAAATTGTGGCTGGAAATTCACGACAACTCGCGCCAGAAAGACGCGCCCGTGCAGCCGCAGCGCCAGACGATTACTTTTGAAAAGCTAAAGACGCTTTGTGTGCCGACTTTGTTGATGCCCGGCGATCAGGACTTGCAGGCCCCACCTTGGGTGATGCGCCGCCAGCTCGCCGCCATCGCCGGCGCCGAGTTTATTGTTTTGCCGGAGGCTTCGCACTCGATCAATTGGGAACAGCCCGAACCTTTTAACCGCGCCGTGCTTCAGTTCATTGGCGGACACTAAAATCATGAAGAACCCTATTTCACCTTTCGTTCGGTTGTATATCGTTGCCTCGCTCGCGGCGTTGCTTTGTCATTCGCTCGCAGCCGCACAGGCATCAAAGTCCGGCCAGCCGATTCGCTTCGGCGTCGCCGGCATCAGCGGCAGCAACTCCCATCCGTTTGTCAGCAAGCAACTCGGCCTCTTTGCCAAGCACAACTCGGATGTCGAGCTGGTGGCGTTTCAAGGCGGCACGCAGTTAGTCCAGGCGATGTTATCGGGTGAAATGCCCATGGGACTGATCGACGGGCCGCCGATCTTGGCGGCGAATCTCGCCGGCGCCAATTTCGTTTTCATCGCCGGCAACGTCAACACGTTCCCTTACAACATCGTGTCGCGCGCCGAGATCCGCACGGCGCAAGATCTGAGAGGCAAGAAAATCGGCATCAGCCGCTTTGGCGCGGCGTCTGACACCTCGACCCGCCTCGCGCTGGAGCGCGAGCACCTTCGTCCTGAAAAAGACGTGACGATTCTGCAGATCGGCGGGCAGACCGAACGCTTCGCCGCGCTGCGCGCCGGAGTGATCGATGCGACCATTGTTAGCCCGCCATTTAACCTCGTGGCACGCCGCCTGGGATTCACCGACTTGATCGACATCTCTCAAACCGGCATCGCTTATCCGCATCTGCACGTGGCGGCGCGGCGCGATTTTATCGAACGCAGCCCGGAACAAGCGTTGCGTTTCTTGAAAGGCTTTATCGAAGGCACGAGCCATTGGAAAGATCCGGCGAGGAAAGAATCGGTCATCGCCGCCGTCGCGCGCTTTCTCAAGCTCGACCGCGACAAAGATCGCGAGCAGCTCGATGAGACTTTTCGCTACTACGGCAAAATTTTTCCAGCCAAACCACATCCGACTGCGGAAGGTATGGACTACGCTCTGGAGCTGCTCAAAAAGACCCGGCCAGAAGCAAAGAACTTAAAGGCGCGGGACTATATCTCAAATCGCTTCATCGATGAGCTGGAGAAGGAAGGCTTTCTCGCACAGGTGTTTCGCGGACTGTGATCGAAGATTTCCTGGCTGTAGATGAACGCTGCTCAACTGCGCGATCGAAAGCGGGCGCGCTGAATCGCGCCCCTACAATCGCTCCAAAATACTAGTTTCTTTTTACTTCTTAGTCCGTGCTTTCTCCAGCGCCAGGGCGATCAAGCCCTGCGGTTGCGGTGGCCGTTTTTGTTGTTGTTGCGGCGGCGTTGGACGTCGCTGCTGTTGCGGACGGGGTGCGTTCGCGGGTTTCTCCCGCGCTTCACTGGATTGCGCTGCGGGCGCTGAAGGCTCGCTCAATCGCATAGTCAGCGAGATGCGCTGGCGCTTGATGTCGACGTCGAGCACCTTAACTTTCACGATCTGCCCGGGCTTGACGATTTCATGCGGGTCTTTGACGAATTTATTCGCCAAAGCCGAGACGTGGACCAGGCCGTCTTGATGCACGCCGATGTCGACGAAGGCACCGAAGGCGGCGACGTTAGTGACGACGCCTTCGAGGATCATGCCGGGCTGCAAATCGGCGAGCGTCTCGACGCCTTCCTGAAAGGTCGCGGTTTTGAATTCCGGCCGCGGGTCGCGGCCGGGCTTTTCTAATTCCGTTAGAATATCTTTCACCGTCGGCACGCCGAACTTTTCATCAGTGAAATGTTCCGGCTTGAGCTCTTTTAGAATCGCCGCTTGCCCCATCACTTCGCCGATGCCTTTGCCGACCTTGGTGAGGATTCTTTCCACTACGGGGTAGGCTTCCGGATGGACGGCTGATCGATCGAGCGGATTGTCGCCGTTGTTGATGCGTAAAAAACCGGCGGCTTGCTCGAAAGTCTTGTCGCCCATGCGCGGCACTTTGCGCAGCAACGTGCGATTGGCAAACGCGCCGTTGGTATTACGAAACTCAACGATGTTTTTCGCCAGCCCGCTGTTGAGTCCCGAGACCCGCGCAAGCAACGGCGCGGATGCCGTGTTCACGTCGACGCCGACGGCGTTGACGCAGTCTTCGACAGTGGCATCCAACGTGCGCGCCAGCGCGCGCTGGTTGACGTCGTGTTGATACTGGCCGACGCCGATGGATTTGGGCTCGATCTTGACCAACTCCGCTAGCGGATCTTGCAGGCGGCGCCCGATAGACACGGCGCCGCGCAGGCTCACGTCTAACTCAGGAAATTCCGCCGCGGCGGTAGCCGATGCGGAATACACCGACGCGCCCGCTTCACTGACTACGATTTTGTTCACTTTTCGTTCCGGCATTTTGCTGGCGATCAATTTCATCACTTCGCCTGCAAGCTTGTCCGTCTCGCGGCTCGCCGTGCCGTTGCCGATGGCGATCAGATCGACGTTGTGCTGTACGATCATGCGCGCCAAAGTTACTAACGAGCCGTCCCAATCTTTGCGTGGCTCATGCGGATAGATCGTGGTGGTTTCCAGCAGTTTTCCCGTGGCGTCCACCACCGCCACTTTACAGCCGGTGCGGATGCCCGGGTCGAGGCCGAGCACGGCCTTCGGCCCCGCCGGCGCCGCGAGCAAGAGCTCGCGCAGGTTGCGCCCGAAGATGCGGATTGCTTCCGCCTCGGCGGCTTCGCGCAGTTGCATTAGAAGCTCCGTACCGGTGTGCAGATGGGCCTTGGTGCGCCAGGTCCAATTGCACGCGTCGAGAAGCCATTTGTCCGCCGGACGGGCGCGGTCCTCGATGCCAAAGTGGCTGGCGATCATGGCGACGCAGGGATGCGGTGAAATCTCCTCCTGCTTTTCGTCAAGCGTGAGGTCGAGCGCCAAGACGCCCAAGTTTTGGCCGCGAAACAACGCCAGCGCGCGGTGCGAAGGAATGGTGCGAATGGTTTCTGTGTAGGCATAGTAGTCGCGAAACTTCTCGTCCTCGGCGCTCTCTTTGTCTTTCATCACTTTAGACGTAACGATGCCTTGCTCCCACATCCGCGTCCGCAACTTAACAAGTAAGCCCGCCGTCTCGGCGAAACGCTCGGCAAGAATGTCACGCGCGCCTTCGAGGGCAGTTTTGACATCCGGCACACCGTTCTCCGCCGCCGGTTTGTCGTTGACATATTTCGCCGCTTCCGTTTGCGGATCGAGAGCCGGATTTTTCAGCAGCGAATCGGCTAAAGGCTCCAGCCCAGCCTCGCGCGCGATCTGCGCTTTTGTGCGGCGCTTGGGTTTGTAGGGAAGATAGAGATCTTCCAACACTTGTTTGGTGGCCGCCGCTTCAATGCTAGCGCGCAGCTCGTCAGTGAGTTTGCCCTGCTCTTCGATTGACGCAAGGATCGTCGCCCGCCGCTCCTCCAGCTCGCGCAGATAGATCAGCCGTTCTTCGAGAGTGCGCAGCTGCGTGTCATCGAGATTTCCGGTCACTTCTTTTCGATATCGCGCAATGAAGGGCACGGTGGCGCCCTCATCGAGCAGCCCTACAGCGGCAGCGACTTGATGGGCGCCGACGTTAAGCTCGGCGGCGATAGTCTGCGTGATTTTGACCTGGGTGGTTTCGGAAAATCCTTCAGCCATTAGTTAACCTGTCTGTATACGTGCTTCACTTGCAAAAGGGCAAGCAGCACATTTTCGTTTTCAAATTGTCTGTGTACGCGTAACGAGAATGAATCTAGCGCAGCAATGACGATCATGTTTAGCAAATGAATCGTATCCTTGCCAGATCACCAGGGCTATACCGCGCGCTTTTCTTTTTCTTCTCAGAGGATGATGCTCACCGTGCCGTGCGGCCGCAGCGCTTCCAAATCGAGAACGGCTTTGCGGTGAGCGATTTTCAATGCGCTACCGATGCGGCGCAGGGTGTACTCGTAGTGACCGATCAGCGGATCGACGGCGTCGGCGCGGATGCGATAGACAAGAAACGATGCTTGGACTTGGATGCCTTCTTCCTTAACATCAGTGATGCGGACGTTGGAGATCAAGCGACGTGTCCGAGACCAGGGGAATTCTCGGTGCGCGTGGCGGCTGTTCAGCCGCTCCACGCGCCCGCGAAGGCGCGCGATGTCGTCGTCGATCAAAGTCAGCGTCTCGCGCGGGTCGCCATTCGGCGTGTCCGTCGACGGCACGACGTAGCGTGCGTCATCGGTGAACAGCGCCAGCCATTCATCCAAGCGCCACTCGTCGAGCAGCGCCGCTTCGTCGAAGAGAAAGGCTTCGACTTCGCGGTGCAGGAGGAGGCGGGCGAGGTCGCTATCAGAGAAAGTTACTGCCACTGTGTGTTTTCGGAACTCGGATTATCTCGCGCAGAGAACGCACAGGGCGCAAAGTTCGGAGTTTTTGATTTTACTCCTTGGCGGCCTTTGCGCGCTTTGCGCGAGGGAATCTTCTGTCTAAAATCTTCGTGTCCTTCGTGTCTTCGTGGTGAAAAAATCCTATCAATCCGCTCCCATATTCGCCCGCCATTGGCGCCAGAAAGACCGGACATGATTTTCATCGATCGCCGTGCCGTCACGGTGCATGCCTTTTGATACGTCGATCCATTGCGGGCCGCCGGCGCTAAAGCCGCGCTGGGCCGACTCCATCGCTTCGAGATCGTCGGGATGGGCGAAGCCGCCGGGGCCGAGGAAGCTGACAAAATTTTCCAGCCGGCGAGCGCGCAGGGTTGCTGATTCGCCCACCGGCGCCAGGGTCTGCACGGTCACGTCCATGGTATCCGCGCCGGTGGGCTCGAAGTAGCGCAGGCTCACGCCAGCGATGTCGTGCAGCGCAAAGTTGGGATAAATCAGCATCAAGCGGTTGGTGTTGCACATCAAGTAAGCGCGCTGCTCCCCGAAGTTTTGCACTAGATTTGCGCGGGTCAGGCGAATCTCTTCTTTAGTCTCCGCGCCAAGGATCGGATGCCAGTTGGCGATCGGCCGGGCGCGGTCACGGGCGGCGAAGATATCGACGCCGTGGCCATTGCCGAGATCGAGCGCCCGACCCTCTTCGCCGGGGAAGTCCGGCAGCGGCGGCTGCGGGTCGCCAGGCCCTAGGCTCTGCGTATATTTGAAAAAGGTCGCGTGAAGCGGTTTGACGTGGTAGCTGTCGAGGCTGTTGAGCGAAAACATTTTCCAGTTGGCGCGCACGCCGTATTTTTGTGTGCCCGGCACCAATTCCCAGCCCGCCGCAGATTGATCGAGGATCAGATCGAGATACTCTCTGGCATTGCCAAGATAGGTGGCAAGATCGACAATCTCTGGATTGTAGCTGACGAAATAAAGGCCGCGGTAATTTTCCAACCGCGGCACCGGCATCAGTCCAAGCTCAGATTTGTCGAATTTCTTGGCATAGCCAGCCTCGTCGGGAATGCTGATCAGCTCGCCGCAGTTGCTAAACGTCCAGGCATGATAGAAGCACTGAAACGTCTCGGCATTGCCGGCGTCGACGCGGCAAACGTTGGCGCCCCAGTGGGTGCAGGTGTTGTGAAACGCGCGCACTTGTCCGTCGCTGCCGCGCACCCAAAACAGCGGCCGCCCGGCCACCGTGCGGCGGCGAAAGTCGCCGCGGTTTTTCACTTCCGACTCGTGGCCGAGATAGAGCCAGCAGTTGTCGAATATCCGTTTGCGCTCTACGGCGCTAATCTCAGGCTCGGTGAGTGCGGCGCGGTGCACCCGAAAGATGCCGCGCTCGCGCTCTTCGTGAATGAGCGATTGCATGTTCATCGCGGCTGCTTCGAGTCGACTATAGGTTAAAAAGCCGCTTTGAGTTGTCGCGCAAAAGTTTCTGCTTCACGCTGTCGGACAGCTTGGCGTGCTTGCGCAGCTGTTCCAGGTTCCCCGGAAACTCGCAATCCCAGTGAGGGATGTCGGAGGCGAAGACAAAGTGATCAGCACCCACGTAGTCAATCGCCGCGGGTAACTGCGACTCGCCGGACTCGATGCTGAAATAAACCTGCGATTTACGCACGAGCTCACTGGGCTTTTCCTTAAGATGCGGCATCTCGAACTCGGCGCGCTTTTCCCAATGCTCGTCCAAGCGATCCAAATAATACGGCAGCCAAGTGGCGCCGATTTCCAAGAAGGCGAAGCGTAGCTTGGGAAAGCGCACCGGCACTCCCTGGCAGATCATGCTGGTAAATTGCAGCAAGATCCCCGCGGTGAAAGCGTAGGCGTGCACTTCGGCAAAAGTATTCAAACCTGCGGCGCCCACCTCACGCGACCAACTGCGCGTGCCGTGAATGCCGAGCACCGCGCCGCATTTCTCAGCCGCCGCGTAGACCGGATCGTAAATCGGATCGCCCAAGGCCGCGGGTAATCCGACAGGGAGAATTTCGAACCCGATCAGCCCTTTTTCTTTGCAGGCGCGCTCGATCTCTTCCGCCGCCGCCTGCGGCGAGCGCATCGGCAACACGCCGACGCATTTGATGCGCGGCGAGCGCGCGTTGTAGTCGGCCGCGAAGTGATCGTTCACCGCGCGCGCCACCGCGATTTGAAATTTCAATTCCTGCAAACGGACGACGGCACCGGAGCCGGTGGGAAAACAAACGGCGGTTTCGATCTCATGCTGGTCTATGATCTCGACCCAACGCTTGACCTGCTCGCTGGACGGCAGCTTGCTCCATGTTCTTTCAGTGACGAAATGATCGAACATGTAGTTGTCCCACGGCTGATCGCCCGGGCGCAGTGCGGTAGAGCGCTTGTTCCACGGGTCGCTTAGATATTTGCGGATTTCGCTTTCACTCTCGATCACATGACCATCGGCGTCGATCGCAGCGAGATTGGCCATAGCACCCTCCTCGATGAGTTGGGATAAGATTTTGACCTAACCTAGTCTCACCGCGCCGTTGGCGTCAAGCCGACGCTCTTTAGCCACTCGACGGTTTTTTGTGTGACGAGCTTTTCGTTATTAACGAACAGGTGGGCTTGAAACGGGGAGTTTCCCGGACTCGATGGGATAACCAGCACGTCGGCTTTGCGTGAATTGACGGCATTTTCTTTAATGCGCAGTGCGATGGATTCCCGCGTTGTCACGCTGCCTTTGCTTTGAATGTTGTCGCCGGAGTCGTAGACGATCAGAAACGGCACTTTGATGTTACGGATCATTGGTTCGATGTTGGCTTTGCTGGTTTCGACGTCTCGATAGCTGAGAAAGGTTTTCGCCGAAGTGATAACGACTCTGCCTTCTCGAAAAGGCAGTAGCTTGATCTCGTCGCCTTTGCCGGCGGCGACTAGCGCGCGGCATTCGGCGCGAAAGGTTGCATAGAGCTCAGGGCCAAGGAGTGAGTCGCGCGTGACTTGGGGAATATTAATGTGCGGCCCATAGACGCCAAGCGCTTTGACCGCGTTATCCGGACGATCGCCTTGATAATGCTCCACCATCGGTGTGCCGAGGCTGTGGCCGAGGAGAAAGATGTTGTCAAAGCCGCGCGTTTTCATGAACGCGATGGTATCGCCGACTTCTTGCACGGCGGTTTCGAATTCCGAGGTGCGAAAACTCTCACCCGAGTGAACGCCGTTGTAGCCGAGCACCGTGTAGCCTTCCTCGGCGAGCAGGCAGCCGAGAAACATAGTCGGCGCCGCGTGCCAGTAGGCCTCGACGCCGTGAACCATCACGACCGCGGTTGTGGTGGCACGAAACCTGTTCAGGTCGGGAGCAAAGAGACAGCCTTGGACGTCGCGCCCGGCGCTTTCGAATTCGATCAGTTCAGTAGTGACGCCATTTTTCGGTGTGTAGCCCATGGGATTTCCTTTCTCGCGCAAAGACGCAAAGATAAGATTCACCACGAAGACACGAAGAGCACGAAGTTCGGAGAGCGGAGATTGGAAAAGAAAGTCACATTCAAGGCCCCAGCCTCTATTTTAACTCTCTATCTCCTTTCTCTTCCCTTCGTGTCCTTCGTGCCTTCGTGGTGAGAAATTCTTTTTTCGATTCTCCCCAACGCCGCTTCCAGGTCTATCGCTTTTTGCAACACCGGCGCTAGCGGATCGGCCATTTTTTCGAAGCGCGCCGGCGTGTTCTTAATCGTAAATTGCGACGGGTGCAGCTTGCTATTCACCTCGTGCCATTCGAGCGGACAGGAGACCGTCGCGCCGGGCACGGGGCGAGCGCTGAATGGGCCGGCGATGGTGACGCCGCAACCGTTTTGGCCGAAGTCGATGTAGACTTTGCCGCCGCGCGCGGCCAGCGGGCGCGCGATGGTTGAAATGTCAGACGTTGCTTCGTTACCGAGCACGGCGAGCAGCCGGGCAAAATTTTTCGCCTGCTCGTGGGTGTAGCGCGCGCCGAGGGGGATCAAGATGTGCATACCGCTGGCGCCGGAGGTTTTGATGAAATTATCGATGCGCAGCCCTTCCAAGATTTCGTGCAGCGCCAACGCGACTTGCACGACATGCTCGAAAGGCGCGCCTTTAGGGTCGAGGTCCATCACCAGCCAGTCGGGCCGTTCCAGTGATTCCACACGCGAGCTCCACAGATGGAGCGGGATGGTGCCCATGTTGGCTATGTAAAGCAGTGTCTCGACGTCGTTGACGATGATGTAGTTGATGTCGCGCTCGGTGTCCTTGGAATAAATCTTTACGCGACGAATCCAGCCGGGGACGAAGTCCGGGGCGTCTTTTTGAAAGAAAGATTTGCCGTCGATGCCGTCGGGGTAGCGCGTCATCACCAACGGCCGGTCTTTTAGATAGAGCAGCAAGTGCGGCGAGATAGCGCGGTAGTATTCGATGAGGTCGCCTTTGGTGTATTTTCCCTTCAACCAAAAGACTTTTTTTAGATTCGTGAGGCGCACCTGTTTGATGTCTGAGGCCGCCGAAGGATCGCCTTCTCCGGCTGGTTCGAGCGCGGGCAGCACGATCGGTACGGGCTCTTCTTTACGGCAATCCTGCGGCTTTTTATCTTCGCGCAAGCCGAGGAAAGCCGGATGGCGAATACCGCCGTCGTCGGTCCAATCAGAAAACCGCACATCGCAGACGAGCCGAGGTTCAACCCAATGATGGCCGCGGCCTGGCGGGGTTTTTTCGTCGAATGGCGCAGTCGCGCGCTTAAGCGGCTGCATCTTGTCCCAAACGAGTTTGAGCATCTTGCCATCGAAACCCGTGCCAACTTTGGAAATGTAGACCAATTTGTCACCGCGATAGAGTCCTAAATGCAGCGCACCAAAATGGCCGCGGCCGCCCTGCGGGTCGGTGTAGCCGCCGACGATGAAGTCTTCACGTTTTTGACATTTGATCTTTAGCCAATTGGGCGAGCGGCCGCTGACATAGCGGCTATCGGCCTTCTTAGCGACGATGCCTTCGAGCTCGTGTTCAGAAGCGGCATTGAAAAACGCTTCGCCGTCTACATTGAAGTATTCGGTGTAGCGCACCCGGCCCAGCGGCGGCAGAACACTTTGCAGATATTCTTTGCGTTTAACGAGCGGCAGCGCACGCAGGTCGTGGCCATCGAGCGCCAGGCAGTCGAAAAAAATCCCCTCCACCGGCGCCACGGTCATGGCGCGCTCGATGTCGTGTGGGTTGGAGAGATGCATGCGCAGCTGCAAACGCTGGAAGCTCGACCGGCCGCGCTCGTCGAGCGAGACAAGCTCACCGTCAATAACAAACTCGCCGACAAACAAGCGACCCAGCGCGCGGCAGATTTCCGGATAGCGGTTGGTGATGACTTGTCCACTGCGGCCGTAAAGGTCAACGGCGCTCTTTTGGCGCTGGGCGACGACGCGCACGCCGTCATATTTGACTTCGTAGAGCCAGTCTTCGCCCCGCGGCGGCCGCTCTTGCAGGCTCGCCAGCATCGGCGTAAACGTGCGCGCGGGAAAATCGCGCAGCGGCGCTTCGGCGGCGGCGAGCTGCTCGCGCAGCGCCGACAATTTCCCCGGCAAATCGGCCATCTCCTGCACGGTGAGCCCAGAGACGACCGACTTTGGGTAACGCGCGTTGATGTCTGCTTCGCTGGTAAACCCATCGGCTTTTTTCAGCAGCAGCCATTCCTTGTCTTTCTTCGCCATGCGCACCAGCGTCCACAGGCCGCGCATCTTGTAGCCGCAGAATTCTATCTCTAACTTGCCGCGACCAAGCTGCTCCATGGCATCACCGGGTTTGACGAGCCGATAGCTGCCGTGATCCCAAATGATCACCGAGCCGGCGCCGTAGTTGTCCTTCGGGATCACGCCTTCAAATTCGCCGTATTCAATCGGATGATCTTCAACGTGGACCGCGAGCCGCTTCTCCTCGGCGTGAAACGACGGGCCCTTCGGAACGGCCCAGCTTTTCAACACGCCGTCCATTTCCAGGCGCAGATCGTAGTGCAGATTGCGCGCGCCATGCTGGTGCACGACAAAGCGCCAGCCGTTAGCAACCCGCGCCGTCCCGAACGGCTCCGGCGTCCGCTGCGGGTCGCGCTTTTTGCGGTAGAGATCGAGGTTGGATTGAGATTTCACGCCGCGCAGAACAATATCACCTCCCGCGCGCGGAGGACACAGAGGGATTATCGAGAGACGCCTAGAATAAACTGTTGCTTATCGCGTCGGCAGTGGCCCCGGCCCAAAAAAGCTGTTTGAACAACTCGATGACTTCGGGATCGCGTGGACGTTGACGAGATCTTTGTCGAGCCAACCCTGGCGTATGGGGTTATCGGGGTGATTGGCTCTGATGTCGACTTCACCGCGCAAAAACGCCGCGTCGAGCGCCGGCCCAGCGAGTTGTCAAACTGGAGGGTTATGAGTGCGTCGAATCCGGAACATAATATAAGGACCCTTGCGGCGGTTAAGGCTTGAAACGCCCCTGGATAAACCGGTGGATCTTTCCCGAATCAATAAATTTGCATGGTGGCCGGGATTTTTCGTATAATGGCGTGTTTCCAGGAGGCCTTTATGGCGCATGCTGTGGGTTCGGGTACGATTTCGTTTGGGCTGGTTTCGATCCCCGTGAAACTTTATACCGGCGCGTCTTCGGAGTCGGTGAGCTTCAACTTGTTACATGCCAAGTGTGGCAGCCGCATCAAGCAACAGCGCCTCTGCCCGGTGTGCAACGAAGTTGTGGAGAATGTTGGGCTCGTCAAAGGTTATGAGTTCGCCAAGGGCCAATACGTCCGCGTCGCCGATGAAGAGTTAAAAGCGCTGGAAGGCGAGGCGTCGCAGGCGATCGAGATTTCCGAGTTTGTGCCGCTGGCGACGGTGGACCCGATCTATTTCGAAAAAACTTATTATCTCGGTGCCGACAAGGGCGGCGAGAAAGCTTATCGGCTGCTTGGCGACGCCATGAACAAAGCCGGCAAAGTGGCGCTCGCCAAGTTCGTCATGCGTGGCAAGGAGAATCTTGTGCTCGTGCGCGCGGCGCAGAAAGGCTTGATGCTGCACACCATGTATTTTGCCGACGAAGTCCGCGGCTTCGACGAGATCGCCAAAGGCGAGACCGCCAAGGTGAACGACGCGGAGATCGATCTCGCCATTCGATTGATTTCGGAATTGTCCAAACCAGAATTCAAGCCAGAGGAGTTCGAAGACGAATACCGCCAGCGAGTTTTGGATCTGATCGACACCAAAGTCGCCGGCAAGGAAATCACCATCACTGAGCCGCAGGCGCAGCGCGCGCAGGTCATCGACCTCATGGCCGCCCTCAAGGAGAGCCTGGAGAAGAGTGCCGCCGCGGAAAAGAAACCGGCAGTGCGCGCCGAAGCCGCCGAACCTGAAAAGGCCAAGAAAAAATCTCAGTCCGCCAAGAAATGAAACTTTTCTCCACCGCCGAGGTGGCGAAAATTTTAGACCTGCCCAAGAGCCGCGTGCACTCCTTCGTGCGTGCCGGCTTCATCGCGCCCTCGCGCGATCGGCAAAGACAGCTTCAATTTACTTTCCAAGATTTGTTGATCCTCAAAACCACCAAGGGTCTGCTCAACACCCGCTTGTCGCCCAAAATCATTCTGCGCATGCTCGCCTCGCTCAAGCGCCAACTGCCCGACGACCAGCATCTTTCCCGCATCAAGATCTATGCCGACGGCAAGCGTATCGTTGCACGCGACGGCAAGGCGCGCTGGCGGCCGGAGTCCGGCCAGTTTGTTTTTGATTTCGACGCCCAAACTTTGGCGCGGCAGGTGAAGTTGTCGCGCCCGGCACCCAAAGAGAGAAAGCCCGACGTGCGCGCCGTTGACTGGTTCAACCGCGCCGTGGAGCTGGAGTCCTCGTCTTGCAAAGAGGCGCAGCACGCCTACCACCGAGCTTTGGAGATCGACCCTAAAATGGCCGATGCGCACTTGAATCTAGGCCGGCTCTACCACGGCGCCAAGGATTGGGACAAGGCCCAGGCCCATTACGAGGCGGCGGCGCGCCACGCGTTGGACGATCCCGCGCCATTGTTCAATCTCGGTGTCTTGGCGCAGGATCGCGAGCGGCTGGAGGAGGCGCTGCGCGCCTATCGCCAGGCGATCGCGCGCGACCCGCTCTTTGCCGACGCGCATTACAATCTGGGCCTGCTGCTGGAGGCTCTCGGCAAAAAGGCCGAAGCGATCTCGCATTTGCACACGGCGCGGAAGATCTACCTGAAACGATAGCCAATCGTGATGCGAGATTCGTTGTTCGTAGTTCGTTTTCGGAATCACGGGCGAGCACGATCAACGATTCACGAGCCACGAATCACGACTCTCTACTCCCGATAGCGCGCTTGAAGCTGGGCGAAAAAGCCGCTCTCTTCCAATCTTTTTAGAAAAGATGCGTCGATCAGATTGGCCGGAGTCAACTCGTTGAATTTCGGGTTTTGCGACGCCATGAGCCTTTGCATATTCTTCATGCCTTCGAGGGATGGATAGGGCTTGGGCTCAAATTCTTTGACGATATCCGCATAACCTTCCTCGGCGAGCGAGGCATCGGTCATCTTTAAGCGGTTCATGATGGTCTTGATCGTTTGGCTCTTGCCGCTCGGCGCAAGGATGAAATATTCGGCTTCGATCAGCGCTTTCAAAGTATTTTCCACCACCGCCGGGTTCTTCTCCAAAAACTGTTTGCGTGCGACCAGACCGGTGGCGGCCATGGCGGGCAGCACCTCCACCAACGTGTTGAAGCCTTTCTTTTTGAGATCGAGGGCGAAGGCGCGCGTGGTCGACATCATGGCATCGATGACACCGCTTTCCAGGGCGCGCATCATCAGCGGTTGATCGCCGACCACGATGAATTGAATTTTGTCGCGCGCAACGTCGAGGCCCAACTGTTCGAGGCCGAGCATGGCGTACATCCACAACGTACCGCCGATGCTTTGCACGCCGAATTTTTTGCCGGCGAGATCGGTGGGTTTGCGAATGTCGGGCTTGACCATGAGAAAACCGCGGCCGCGGCTGACAAAGCCCAAAACCATTTTCGACTCGGCTCCGGCAGCGGCAACGCCGAGCACGGTTGTGCCGCCGGTGTAGGCGAGATTGATGTCACCGGAGGCAAACCCAGCGGTGAGCATCGTATTGTTGCGCACCAGCACGGCTTGCGGTTTGAGGCCATACTTGCCGAAGAAATCCATGTCCTGCGCGACCCACAGCGGCGCGACGCGCGGGCTCGGGCTTGGGTAGGCAATGTCGATGCGCGTCGGCGCTGCGGCGGCGAAGCTTACGGTCACCGTGCCGATCAGCAAAAGGAACCCTGCGCTGAAACTGCTGAGTATGGCTTTCAAGCCAGAGGAAAGGCGTACCATAGGAGACACTCCTTTCTGTGCCGTTGGTTTAATCGCTTGCATATCAATGGCGCCGAACGAAATAAAGCACGTTCGCTCGCAAGCGTCGTTCGATTGACCCGGTGGCAGGGAGCAAGGTAGTTTGGCAGGACAGTAATCTGGAGGAGCGCTTGATGATCTCAGCGGCAGCGCGCGCCGACTTGGCGCCGACGGGGAAAATTCGCGCAGGCATCAACTACGGCAACGCCGTGCTCGCGCAGAGAAACGAAGCCACCGGCGAGATCAAAGGCGTGGCGGTGGACTTGGCGCGCGAGCTTGGCCGCAAAAGCGAATTGCCCGTGGAGTTGGTGGCGTTTCCTTCGGCGGGCCAGATGGTCGCCGCTTTGAAGAGTGGCGCGTGGGACGTCGCGTTTCTCGCTGCTGAACCAGGGCGTGCTGGGGACGTCGGCTTCACCGCGCCGCATCTGATCATCGAAGGCACGTATCTCGTGCCGCCCGGCTCGCCGATCAAAACCGTCGCCGAAGTCGATCGCGACGGCATCCGCATCGGCGTCGCCGCCGGCAGCGCCTATGATTTATTTCTCACCCGCAACATCAAACATGCGCAGTTTGTCCGCGCCGCCGATACCGACTCTACGTTTCAATTGATCCTCGACAAAAAAGTCGAAGTGGTCGCCGGTGTGCGCCAAGCATTGGTCGCCAATTCGAGCAAGCTCGCCGGCTCGCGCGTGCTCGACGAGCGCTTCATGGCGATTGAGCAGGCCGCGGGCATGCCCAAGGGGCGCGATGAGGGGCTGCGCTACTTGCGCGAGTTTATTGAAGAGATGAAAGCTTCCGGGTTCGTCGAACGGTCGCTGAAAAACTCCGGCGTACTCGATGTCGCAGTCGCGCCGCCGGCCAAATAATCTTCAACAGCCCCGGTGGAAGACCCCGTGTCACCCTGAGCGCAGCGAAGAATCTGCAGCGCACATTCGTACCGCGCCGAGAGCAGATGCTTCGGCGGACCTCAGCGTGACATCAAGAGTTCAGAAAATCGCGATCGAACTGTGTTAAAGTATCGAGATGCCTGACAATCACAAGCCCCAGCCCCGCGTCCCGTTCCATCTCCCCTTCTACTACGGCTGGTTCATCATCGGCTTGAGTTTTCTCGCGTACCTGGCGGCGTCGGCCGTGCGCGCGTCGCCGTCGGTGCTCATTCACCCTTTGGAGAAAGAATTTGGTTGGGGACGCACGGCGATTTCGTCGGCGGCTAGTTTGAATCTACTCGTCTATGGCTTCATGGCGCCGGTGGGCGGCTGGCTCCTCGATCGATTTGGCGCGCGCCGAGTGATCATGTTTTGTCTCTCGACCATTGCGCTGGCGGTTGCGGGAACTATCTTTGTCGATCAGCTTTGGCAGTTCATTTTGATTTGGGGTGTCGTGTTGGGCATTGCCACTGGCGTTACGCCGGCATTGTCGGCAAGCGTCGCCAGCCGCTGGTTCATCGCGCGGCGCGGCTTGGCGGTGGGGATTCTCACCAACGCCAACGCCACCGGGCAGGTAATCTTTCTACCGATTCTAATGGCGTTGATCGTCAGCCATGGCTGGCGGCCGGCGATGTGGCTGATTGTCGGCACCGCGTTGCTGCTCTTGCCGGCGATCTATTTTTGGCTGCGCGACTATCCTTCAGAGATTGGCCTCGAACCTTATACCGACAGCAAGACCACCGCCGAGGAGCGCAGCCAAGCCCAAAAAAAAGCCGGCACGTTTTCCCTCGCCGCCACCGTCGATGTTTTTAAGACCGCGACTTTCTGGCTGCTGAGCGCGACATTTTTCGTTTGCGGTCTAACCTCGAACGGGCTCGTCGGCACACACATGATTCCCTACGCCATCGAGCGCGGCATTCCCGAAGTCGCCGCCGCAACCGCGGTGGGCATCATGGGCGTGGCGAGTTTCATCGGCACGACTTTCGCCGGTTGGCTTTGCGACCGTGTCGACCCGCGCAAAGTCCTGTCCGCCGCCTATCTGTTCCGCGGGCTGTCGCTGTTCGTCTTACCCTACGTGACCGAATCCTACGGCTTGTTCGTCTTTGCCGTGCTCTACGGTCTCGACTGGTTCGCCACCGGGCCGTCGACGATTGCGATCATCGCCAAACACTTCGGCCAAAATCGCGTCGGCATGCTGTTCGGCTTGGTCTTTGTCTCACACCAAATCGGCAGCGCCATCGCCGCGCTGGGCGCCGGCTGGATCTATTCCAACTTGGGCGAGTATCACTATGCGTTTTTGAGCGGCGCGGTGATGGGTCTACTTGCCGCGGCGATGGCGTTGATCATTCGCTCCAGCAATGCCGCATCGCCGACGCTCACCGCCAATGCCGAACCAGCGGGAGCCTAAACGCTTCGACAGCGGTGGAGAGCGAATCAATCAAAATACACAGTGGCATGCGAGCTGCTGAAACCTAGCCCGAATTATTCATGCGAAGGGGAAAACCCATGACACTGTGTCGATCGAAGTGGAACTCTGGAGGAGCGCAGGCATCAGCGCAAATCGTTCGGTTTGATTCGCCGATGCTGGGCATTTCTTCGACCTTTCCACTGCGATTCGCAGAGCAGGGCGACCG
>VGTH01000071.1 GCA_016874755.1 Deltaproteobacteria bacterium
GAGATCGTCGCTTAAAACGCAAATACGAATGCCGAAAAAATCAGTCAGTAAGAAAAATTGAAATAATCTACGAGCAGAGCTGGAGTATTACGTTTTTCGCTTGAAATTTTCAGCGGGATGTTCAGGCCTGCATGAATGAATGAGCGGCGCTGGCAACCGTTACTTCTTCATCAACATCACCGTCACGACGCTCGCAAGCGCTGGGAAGATGGCAATGGCGAGGATCGCTGATGGCAAGCCATAAGCATCGGCGACGATTCCGGCAATCAGCGGCGCGAGAAAAGAGACGCTCATGTTGGCGCCGTAAATCACTGCGACAATGCTGCCGGCAAGGTGCTCTGGCGCGGACTCCATGGCCGCGCTGACGATCACCGGGCGCAGCGCCCAGAGAAGCGCGCCGAGCGCGCCTAATACTACGACCAGCATCGGCCCCGAGCCAAGATATGGTATCGCCACGATGGCGGCGACGCTGGCAAAAGAGAACAGCGCAATTAACAATCGGTGGCCAAGCCGATCGGAAACCCAGCCGACCACCGCCGGCGCGATGCCGGCGCACAAAAACAAGATCGACATGTACGCGCCGGTGACCGCCGCCGGCAATTTCAAATGCAGCGCTAAATACAATGGCAGAAACGAGCTCAGCGCCGTCTGCCCCATGGCGCGCAGAGTCGAGACTGCCACCAAACCAAACACCGTGCGATTCTTGACGACATCTTCCCAAAAGGCTCGTTTATAGTCGCGCGGCCGCGGCGTTGCCTCGGCATTCTCGGCGCCGAAAAAAATGTAGAGGAGCCCCACCGTCACACCGGGAATCGCCCAGATTTGCAGCGTCGTGCGCCAATCGAAGACCGTCAGCAACAACCCGATTGCGAGCGGGCCCAGGACTTCCCCGAGGTTCGCGCTGCTGTCGTGCACGCCGAGCGCAAAGGCGCGGCGATCCTTGTAGCTGGCAGACAGTATGGCCAAAGACTGAGGATGAAAACCGCCGCCGCCAAGGCCGCAAAGCGCCATGAAGATCAAGAGTAACGGGAAGCTCGACACCGCGCTCAGGCCAAGACACGAGACACCGATGGACGTGATGCACAAACCCAACCAAAGATTGCGCGCCCGCGCTAGGTCGGCAAGAAATCCCGATGGGAAACTCGCCACGCCGGCCAACAGGGTCCGCGCCGAAGCAAGCGCGCCTGCTTGCGCTAAGCTCAATCCCAAAGACGCCGTCAGCAGCGGCAAGATCACGGCGATGACCCCGTTGAATAGGTGCTCGGTCATATGCGCCGTGCAATTGGCTGCGAGGCGTCCCCACGCCATGGCGGGCATCGAAACAGTCTGTGCACTCTCGATTTTCGACACGAATTTCCCTCTAACTTGCACCTTAGCCAAAGGAGCCGGAAAAACCAACGCCATGCCGCAAGCCTAGGGGCTTGGGGCTTTGTCGGTCAGCCGAGCTCGATCAGTTTGTCTCGGGCAGCATGGCCGCGGAGGATTTTTGATTTTGGCTTCGGGCAGGGAGATTGGTTTTGAAGTGGACCCAGATCCGAGGCGGCGTGCGCTAGCTTAGCGCCGCGGGAATGAGATGCAAAAAGTTTTAGCGCCCGCCCAGCTCCAGCTTTTCCTGGAGTTTTTGATAAGTCACCAAGAGGTCGGTGGAAGTGATAATGCCGCAGACCTTGCCATCCTCCCCAATGACAGGAAGGCAGTTGATGCGCCGCTTGATCATCTCCGTGGCCGCCACCGAAAGGAGCGCATCTGGTTTTACCGTCACGACATTGTGCGTCATCACTCCGCTAACGGTTTTCGCCTGCCAATTGGGCGTACGGCCGAGCGCGCGCAAAACATCGCGGTCGGAGAACACGCCAGCCAGTTTGCCGTCGGCGTGCAAAACCAAGAAATGGCGGAAGCGATGGTTCGACATCAACTGCACGGCCTCGCCGAAAGTATGATGCGGCGATAGCGTAACAAGTTTTCTGGTCATGACATCGCCGACACGCATGGCCGGAGATGCCACCGGGCTTGGAGCACGATCACTTTGTGTTGAAACGTTAAGGGGCTGTTCCATAGGCTTTCTGCTAGTAGCGCCGCGCGAGTTTACGGACCGCTTGGTGTCCATCTAAAATGATCGGCACAGCACTGTGGCGCTTTACCGCCGCGGCAGCCAAGCCCGGCCGTCATGGTATTGACAATTCACAAGCAGGCGCATTACGCTCGCACTTATAGAAGGGGGAGGACGCCCGATGGCGAAAAACGGTTTCAAAGTATTTGACAGCGACATGCACATCATGGAGCCGCCCGACTTGTGGGAGCGCTACATCGATAAGGAATTTCTCGACCAGGCGCCGCGCGGCCGGACTTCTGACAACGTCCGCGATCTTGGCACCATCTTTCCACGAGTCCCTAAGGACACCCGGCGCACCGGCGGCACGCCCCACCGCGGCAAAAATTTCGACAAGAACCAGGACATCTATCGCAGCCACGCTGAGCGCGGCTGGACCGGCCAAGTGCAGCTCGAAGCGATGAACACAGAAGGCATCGACACGGCGGTGCTTTTTCCCACCCGCGGCCTGGGCATTCTCACCTTTCCCGACCAAGATCCGCGCTTTGCCGCGGCGATGGCGCGCGCCTACAACGACTGGCTGCATGATTTCTGCTTCGCCGACCCCAATCGGCTCCTCGGCGCCGGCATGATCTCGGTTTACAATCTTGACGACGCGCTTAGCGAAACCCGCCGGGTCGCCGAAGACTACGGCTTTCGCTCGGTGTTCTTACGTTCCAATCTAATCAACGGCATCAACTGGTATGACCCGCATTATGAGCCGCTATGGAATTTGCTCGAAGAGTTGAATCTGCCCCTGGGCTTTCACGAAGCGTCGGCGTCGCGCTCGCGCCAGGCAGCGGAGCATTTTGAGCCCAATTTTGGCATCCGCCGCGTCTACGCCCAGCCCTTCGAGCAAATGATGGGGCTCGGCGCTTTTCTCTGCGGCGGCATTTTAGAACGCCACCCCAAGATGCGCGTGGCCTTTCTCGAAGCCAACTGCTCGTGGCTGCCCTGGCTCCTCTGGCGCATGGATGAAGGCTACGAGCGCGAAGGCGATGTGTTCATGCCCGACTTGAAAATGCCGCCCAGCGAGTATTTCAAACGGCAGTGTTGGATTTCCATCGAGCCGGACGAAGCGCCGGCGCGCTACACGATTGAAGAGTTTGGCTGCGATCAATTGGTCTTCTCCACCGACTACCCGCACGGCGATTCGAAGTATCCGAACGCGGTGTCGAGTTTTCTCGAACTAACACTGCCCGACGAAGACAAGCGCAAAATTCTCTGGGATAATTGCGCAAGATTCTACGGCTGCGGCGAATACGAGCCGCGAAAAACATCGCATCAACAAACCCAACAGCTCCACGCATAGAAAAGGAGAGATCATGGAAACTCAAACCATCACTCAATCCCTCGCTGGCAAAGAAAACGCCAAGGATCGTTTCGTTCGTAAAACTCGCGAACTCTTCGCCAAGGAACCTGACCTCGACAAGCGCTGGACTGCGCTGCGGCCGATATTGGCTGAACTCTTGGCTGATCCGGACATGGTCGCAGCGTCAAAGAAGTGGCCCGATTGCGTGCCGGCCAATGGCCGGGCAGAAAACTTGCTGTTCTACGAGGACCCCGACTACGGTTTCGCGATCAACGGCTTAACCAAAGGCACGGCGCGCCAAGGCGGCAGCACGCGCATCCACGACCATGCCCATATCTACACGCTCTACGGCGTCATCGACGGCCGTGAAAAGGTCGTCCGCTATGACCGGCTCGACGATCGGTCCAATCCGAAGTATGCCAAGATTCAAGAAGCGTCCAATGTGCTGTGCGGCCCGGGCGACATCGATCTGGTCAAGCCCTATGAGATTCACACCGAATTGACCGTGGGAGAACGCACCGTGGCCGTCATCATCCGCAGCCAAAAGGGCGGTGATTTCAACCAGGGGCGCTACAATCCCGAGACTTGCGAATACTACGAGAGCCTGGGGCCCCGGCAGACGCCCTGCGAAATGATGCCCAAGTAACGGACAGGAGAAACACTCACCACGAAGACACGAAGATCACGAAGTTCGGAAAAAGATTTTCTTCTCTGACCTTCGTGTTATTCGCGTCTTCGTGGTGAATATTTCTTTTTCTGGAAAGGAACACGATCATGTCACGAGCTGAATTGCGAGAACAGGCGCTGAAGTCCATCAACGTCACGCTGAACTATCTCGTCGACACCGGTGAAAAACCCGTGGGCTACGGCGGCGTCGGCCAAGTGGAAGCGGATCGTAAGCGCAAAGGCAAATATGTCGAGTACCCGATGACGGTCTACGACGCTCGGCCGTTGGTCGGCCAGCTCGAGTTGGAGCGCGAAGGTTTCATCTTGGTCAGGCATGAAACCAAGATGAAAAGTTTTTACGACGAAGCGGAAGTGCGCTCGGTGTATTACAAAGAAACCGAAGAGCTGGTCAAACAAACCTCGGGCGCCAAGCGGGTGCTGGTTTTCGATCACACATTGCGCTCCGCCGACATGGCCACCCGTGAGACCAAGCAGATCAGCGGCCCGGTGCGCAACGCCCATAATGACTACACAGAATGGTCGGGACCGCAGCGGGTGCGTGATCTGTTGCCGGACGAAGCCGAAGAGTTGATCAAGAAACGTTTCGCGGTGGTCCAGGTGTGGCGGCCGATCAACAAGCCGGTCGAGCGCGAGCCGCTGGCGATAGCCGATGCGCGCAGCATCGGGACCAAGGAATTAATCGGCAGCTCGCGCGTCTACCCGGACCGAGTCGGCGAGGTTTATCACATCACCCACAATCCCGATCATGTCTGGTACTATTTCCCCAACATGCAGCGCAACGAAGCCATGGTCTTTAAATGCTACGATTCCATGAAGGACGGCCGCGCGCGCTGGACCGCGCACTGCGCCTTTGACGACCCCAATAGCCCGCCCGATGCGCCGCCGCGCGAAAGCATTGAGATGCGCACGTTGGCTTTTTTCTGAGTTCTACAAGCCCGCAAAAACACGAAGGGCCTGCGTTTCCCCACGCAGGCCCTTCTCTTTTTGTTGCTCAATGAGCAATCGCACGTTCGCTAACGGAACGCGTTAAACGATCTCGGATTCTTACTTCCGTGATTTCTTTCTTGGCCGCTTCCGGCAGGTCAGGCAGTCAATCTTGGCCATGGCTTATTTCCTCCTCTAGGTTCCTAGCCATCCCATCCTACATGGTTGGACGACCAAGCCAAGCGGATCCAGCCAAAGGCAAAAAAGTCACACTAATTCAGCTGGTTGCACAATTGCAAACTTTAAAAACAGCGTTTTATTTAATGATTAACCGGCTGGTCGGACATCGGCAATGCGCATTTCGACGGATTTGTTGCCATTCCATTCGTTTTCACTAAGCCGGTGCGCGACATCCACCCGGCTCCCAGGCTCCCCCGCAAGACAATCGCCATCGCCAAAAAACACGCCGTTGATAAATCGGCCGTTTTGCCGGTAGCGAAACCGCACCCCGGTGGCAAACGGCTTGCGCTCGCATACTTCTAACTGGCTGGTAACAAACAGCGGCTCGGGGTTGCCAACGCCAAAGGGTTTGAGTATCTCCAATTGTTGCAAAAGCGGTAGGCCGATATCCGCCAAATCCAGCTGCGCATCGGCTTCGAGCAGCGGCGATAAGTCGTCCGGCGCCAAGCAGCTCCGCGCGACGATTTCGAAACCCTCGGCGAAGTCAGGAAGCTTCTCCGCTTTGACCGATAGGCCGCCGGCGTACTCATGGCCGCCAAACTTCTCCAAATGCTCGGCGCAGCGGCGAAACGCCTCGACCATGTGAAAGCCGCGGATGCTGCGCGCTGAGCCTTTGCCCATGGCGCCGTCGATGCCAACTACCACTGTGGGTCGATGAAAGCGCTCAACAATGCGCGAAGCGACGATACCCAAAACCCCCGGGTGCCAGCCCTCGCCGCCCAAAACCAGCGAATAACGATCGCCGCCGTCGATCCGCTCTTCGGCTTGCGCCAGCGCTTGGCTCAAGACTTCGGCTTCGATGGCGCGTCGCTCGCGATTATTTTCGTCGAGTTCCTGGGCGATGCGCAAAGCCGTTTCCGCTGAATCCGTCGTCAGGAGCTCCACGACTTTGATGCCATAATCGACGCGGCCCGCGGCGTTGATCCGCGGTCCCAGTTGAAAGCCCACTTGGCCCGCAGTGACCGAGCCGTTCTGGATATTGGCCACCTGTTTCAGCGCCACCACGCCTGCACGGGTGGAGCCGGCCAATTCCACCAGGCCGCGTTTGATTAAGGTACGGTTGACACCCTTGAGCGGCACCATATCGGCAATGGTGCCGAGCGTGACGATGTCGAGGTAGCGGCGAATATCGGGATCGCCCGATTGCGCGAACCAGCCGGCTTCGCGGAGCTTGGCACGCAGACCGATGACGAGATAAAAAGCCAGTCCCGCGGCGCACAGCCCTTTGTCGGGGAAAGCGCAGTCTTTACGGTGCGGGTTGACGACAGCAATCGCCGGCGGCAACTCTGCCGGCGTTTGATGATGGTCGACAACGACAATATCCAAACCAAAAGCGCGCGCCGCGGCTACTTCATGAGCGTTGGAAATGCCGCAGTCCACGGTGACGACCAGATCGACGCCGCCGTCTTTTAAGCGGCGTAGACCTTCGGTGTTGAGGCCATAGCCTTCGTCGATGCGATGCGGCACATGGTAAATCGGAGCAGCACCAAGCTCGCGCAGAAAAGAAACCAATACCGAGGCACCGGTGGTGCCGTCAACGTCATAGTCGCCCCAGATGGCGATCTGTTCCTTTTTTTCCAGCGCGCCGACGATGCGCGCCACCGCCGGTTTCATATCGGCCATTTCGAAGGGCGATGGCAGGTCGGCACGCAGGCTGGAAGAGAGAAAGCACCGCGCGGTGCTCGTGTCCGTGAGATTGCGTTGAATTAATAACCGCGCAAGCAGCGGCGAGATTTTCAGCTCCGCCGCGTGCCGGGCGACCGCCGCCTCATCGGCTTGTTTGACAACCCAACGCTTGGCGGCATGGCTCGGCATGAAGTACGATTGCCCCTTAGCGCCTGAATGACTTTTCCCAGAGCAGAATGATCGGGCTGGCGATGAAGATCGTCGAGTAGACACCGGAAATGAAACCGACGATCAGCGCAAAGGCGAACGGCCGAATCACCGCGCCACCCAAAAAGTAAAGCGCCGTCAACACCAGCAATGCCGACCCCGTGGTCAATATCGTTCGGCTCAAAGTTTCGTTGATGCTGGTGTTGATAATATTTTCCAAGCTCTCGCGGCGAATTTTGCGTAGGTTTTCGCGAATACGATCGCAGATGACCACTGTGTCGTTGACCGAGAAACCGACGATGGTGAGAAGTGCGGCGACGACGGTCAAGTCGAATTCGTAGTTCGCCAACATCAACGCGCCGGCGGTAATCAACACGTCATGGATCAACGCGATCACAGCGCCGATGCCAAAGTGCAGCCCAAACTTCGCACCGAAGGCCGAAGCAAACCTGACCCAGATATAAACGCCCATCATGATGGTTGCCGCGATGACCGACATGGTGCCGCGCCAGCGCAGGTCTTCGCCAATCTTCGGCCCAACGAACTCAACACGGCGCACTTCAAACTTGCCTTCGCCGAACTTTTTCGTCAGCGCACTTTTCAGCTGTTCGGTCACTTTGGCGATCGGCACATCGACCTTCTCAACTCGCACCAAGTATTCGTTGGCCCCTTCCTGGCCAAAGTCTTGAATCGTGCTGCTGCCCAACCCCACGGTTTCAAGCGCCTGGCGGATTTCCGGTATCGAGGTCTTTTGCTGCAACTTCAACTGCGCCATAGTGCCGCCGGCGAAATCGACACCGAGATTGGGACCGCGAAAGAACAGAAACGCGAGCACGACGAGATTGATGACCGTCGAGAGGATCGCGGCGATTTTGCGATAACGGGTGAATGGAATCTTTGAGCCCGGTTTGATGAGTTCCATGCTAATCCTTTAGATACTGATGCGCTCCAAGCGGCGGTTGCCGAGGCGAGAGTCATAGTAGACACGGGTCAAATAAACCGCCGTGAGCACCGTCGTGAGAATACCGATGCAAAGCGTTACGGCGAAGCCCTTAATAGGCCCGGTGCCGAACTGGAAGAGAATCACGCCGGATAGAAAAGTCGTGATATTGGAGTCGAGAATCGCCGGCAGCGCATTTTGATAACCGGCTTCGATGGCCGAGCGCACCGCCCGACCGGCGCGTAACTCCTCGCGAATGCGCTCATTGATCAGCACGTTGGCATCCACCGCCATACCGACGGTGAGAACGATACCGGCAATGCCGGGCAAAGTGAGCACGGCTTGAAAGCCAGCCAAGATCGCAATCATAAAAAGCACGTTGAAGACCAACGCGACCACGGCGACCAGGCCCGCGCCTTTGTAATAAGCAATCATGAAGAGGATGACTAACGCGCCGCCGACAATAAAAGAGGTGACACCTTGCTGGATCGAGTCGCGGCCCAGGGAAGGTCCCACGGTGCGCTCTTCGACGATTTCCACGGGGGCCGGCAATGCGCCGGCGCGCAGAATAATCGACAGGTCGCGCGCCTCCTTGATGTCGAAGCTGCCGGTGATCGAGGCGCGCCCGCCGCCGATGCGTTCTTGTATGACCGGCGCGGAATAAACTCGATTGTCCAAGACAATGGCGAGGCGCCGCTTGACGTTGGCCGAAGTAATCTGCTCGAACAAGCGGGCGCCCGTCGAATTCAAGATCAACTCTACGTAGGGGCCCTGGAGCTGCTCGCTCGGCCGCACCCGGGCATCTTGAATGAACTCGCCGGTCATCAACGCGCGCGCCTCGAGCACGTAGGCGGCCTTCTCGCTCGCGCCTTCGCGTTGGGGCGCTTGACCATAGAGCACCTCGCGCCCGGGCGGCGGTCCGCTCTTGATCGCCTGTTCGATATCGGCCGACTCGTCCACCAGTTTGAATTCGAGCAGCGCCGTCTTGCCGACGATCTGCTTGGCTCGCTCCGGATCTTGAATACCCGGAAGCTGAATCAAAATATCCTGTTGTCCCTGGCGCTGGATGATCGGCTCGCTGACGCCAAACTGGTCGATGCGATTGCGGATGGTTTCCAACGATTGATCGACAGCGTAGTCGCGCAGCGACTTTAGTTCTTCTTTGCTGAGGCTAAGCTCCAGCTCGGTAGCCCCTCCCGAGGTTTGCGTGTTGCCGATGGTGAGGTTGGCAAAGTCGCTCTTCAACAAACCACGCACCCGCTCAAGATTCGCCGCGTCGGTCTTGATCTTGATCTGTGTGCCCGCCACTCGCTCCGCCGAGGTGCCGGAGATGCCCCGCTCGCGGAGCATTTTCACCAAGCTCTCCTTAGCGCGCTCGACATTATTTTCGATGGCTTTGTCGACCTTGACTTCTAGCACCAGGTGACTGCCGCCCTGAAGATCGAGTCCTAAATGGATCTTGTCCGACGGCAGAAAGCTCGTCCACCAAGATGGCAGCGAAGGCATGAAAGTCGGCACCAGATAAATCAATGCCGCGACAATGGCTACGGCGAACAGGCTCAACCGCGTCAGCACGTTACGACGCATTTCCTACTCCTTCGATGATTCTTTGCTGGGGCTCTTCTCAGCCGTCAGGACGGCGGCGATCTGCGGGCGCGCGACCCGAATGCGCACGTTGGCAGCCACTTCCAGTATCACCACATTTTCCTTTAAGTCGACTACCTTACCGTAAATCCCGCCGGAGGTCATCACTTCGTCGTTCTTTTTCAGCTTGCTCAACAGATCTTGATGGGCCTTGGCCTTTTTCTGCTGCGGCCGGATGACCATGAGATACATGATGATAAAAATCAAAATGAAGGGCACGATCGTCATCAAAGGCCCCGGCCCGGCCACTCCCGGCGCCCCCTGTGCGTAGGCAAGGTCGAACATACTTCCTCCTCAAGAAATTACGTCGCGTGCTAAGATACCGCTAAGCCGGCTTGTTCCGTCCAGCTGATCGACTGACCCGTGCTTATGGCTTGCCGACAACGTTTCATGAAATCTTGGTAAAAGTAAAGATTGTGCAGCGTATTTAGTTGTGCCGAAAGAATCTCACCGGCCATGAACAGATGGCGCAAATAGGCGCGCGAGAAGTGCCGGCAAGAGTAGCAGCCGCAGTCTTGGTCCAATGGCCGCCCGTCGTTGGCGAACTCGGCGCGTTTGATGTTGACGCGCCCGTGCAGCGTAAAAAGCGTGCCGTTGCGGGCGTTGCGCGTCGGAATCACGCAGTCGAACATATCGAAACCCGCCTGCACCGCGGCGAGTATATCCTGCGGCCGGCCGACGCCCATCAAGTAGCGCGGTTTATCTTCTGGCAAGAGCGCCACGGTGAAAGCGCCGATCGATTGCAACAACGCTTCACCCTCGCCCACCCCTAAGCCACCGACGGCAAACCCCTCGAATGGCAGGGCGGCCAACGCATCGACGCACGAGCGCCGTAAATCTTCGAACAGGCCGCCCTGGACGATGCCGAACATGAGTTGTTGCGGGCGCCGTCGCGCTTGAAGGCAGCGCTCGGCCCAGCGAATCGTCCGTTCCGTCGAGCTGCGCACGTAATCGCGCTTGGCATCCGCAGGAATGCATTCATCGAGCACCATGGCAATATCGCTGCCCAGCGCTTCTTGAATCTCCACCGCCTTCTCCGGCGTCAGCAGGTGAGTAGAACCGTCGATGTGCGACTGAAACCTGGCGCCCTCTTCGGTGATCTTGCGCATATGCGCCAAGCTAAAGACCTGATAGCCGCCGCTGTCGGTGAGAATCGGCCCATCCCAACCCATGAACTTATGCAGCCCACCCAACTCGCGAATCAACTCGTGCCCTGGCCGCAAGTAAAGATGGTAAGTATTGCCAAGAATGATCTGGCAGCCAATCTCTCTCAAATCGCGCGGCAACATCGCCTTGACGGTGCCCTGAGTGCCCACCGCCATAAAACAAGGGGTTTCAAGTACGCCGTGCGGCGTCTGTAAAAGACCCAGGCGCGCCTTCGTAAGGGTGTCTTTGTAAGTGAGAGTGAAGTGCGTCGGCATGGATCGATTTTGGATTTTTGATTTTGGATTTTAGATTGTCGGAAACCACCGAACACAGGTTACTGCCTCAAACTCCTATTTCCTAATCCGACAATCCAAAATCGGCAATCCAAAATCCAAAATCGTCAGAGGATTAGCATCGCGTCGCCGTAGCTATAAAACCGATATTGCCGCTCGATCGCTTCGGCGTAGGCTCTGCGGACCAGATCCAAGCCGGCAAAAGCGGCGACGAGAATCAGCGGCGTCGAGCCGGGCAAATGAAAGTTGGTGATCAACGCATCGATGGCACGGAAACGGTCGCCCGGCTTGATGTATAGCCGCGCAATGCCTTCATCCTCTTCAATCCCGTTTTTTTGTTGAGCCACCCACTCGAGCGTACGCGTGCTGGTGGAGCCAACCGACACGACACGATGGCCCGCCTGTTTGGTCCGGCGAATTTTCTCGGCGGCTTCGGCGCTGAGAATATATCGCTCACCTTCCATCCGGTGATTTTCGATTTGCCGATCGCGCACCGGCTGGAAAGTACCCGGGCCGACATGCAGCGTCAGCAGCGCGCGCTCGATGCCTTTGTCACGCAGTTGCTCGAACAGCGCATCGGTAAAATGAAATCCTGCGGTGGGCGCCGCAACCGCCCCGGCGTGCGCGGCATAAACGGTCTGGTAGCGCTCCTGATCCAACGCCTCCGTGCCGCCACTGCGTTTGACATAGGGCGGCAGCGGCGGCTCACCGCGGCGCTCCAGCCAGTCGTCGAAGTCGCCGCGATGATGGAACTCCAAGCCGTAGCGGCCGCGGCCCATGTCGCCGATTACTTCGGCCGTCGCCTCATCGGCAAAGCGCAGCCGGCTCCCCACCGGCGGCTTTTTTGCCGCATCGATCATAGCGATCCACAAGCTCCGCCCTTCCTCCGGAAAGCGCTCGATCAAAAGCACTTCCGCTTTGCCGCCGCTCTCCTTCTCACCGCACAAGCGCGCCGGAAAGACTTTGGTGTCGTTGAGTACAAGCAAATCGCCAGGGTCGAGGAAGTCTCCCAGCTCGGAAAAAATGGTGTGAATGATTTCGCCAGTGGCGCGCTTGATCACCAACAGCCGCGAAGCCTGGCGCTCCCGGCTCGGATAGGCTGCAATCAAAGAGTCGGGCAGCTCATAGTTGAACTCGTCGAGGTTCATCGCAGCAAAATCATTGAAGGAGAACCTCTGAGTAGAGTACGCCTTCCGCACCATGCGAAACGGTGCGCACGGCGCACGCTACTGGGTTCGTTTCGGCATGCTAGCCGTTCAGGACCGCGCTATTTTGAAATCTGAAATTTGCAATCTGTGATTCTGAGCCACAGCGAGGATTAGTCCTTCTTTAGAAACGGCGTTAGCAGATCGATGGGCACGGGGAAAATCGTCGTCGAGTTTTTTTCCGAAGCGACTTCCACTAGGCTCTGCAAAAAACGCAATTGCAGCGCCATTGGCTGTTTGCCAATGACCTCGGCGGCATCGGCGAGTTTCTGCGACGCCTGGAACTCGCCGTCGGCATGAATGACCTTGGCGCGCCGCTCGCGCTCGGCTTCGGCCTGCTTGGCCATCGCCCGCTGCATCTCCTGCGGCAGATCGATATGCTTGATCGCCACCTGGGTCACCTTGATGCCCCACGGGTCGGTGTGTTGATCGATGATCGATTGCAGGTTGGCGTTGATCTTGTCACGCTCGGCGAGCAATTCGTCCAGCTCGCACTCACCGCAGACGCTGCGCAGCGTTGTCTGCGCCAATTGCGAGCTGGCGAATAGATAATTCTCCACCTCGCGCACCGCTTTGTTGGGCTCGATGACACGGAAATAAAGCACGGCGTTCACCTTCACCGACACGTTGTCGCGGGTGATCACGTCCTGCGGTGGGATGTCCATGGTCACCGTGCGCATGTCCATCTTCACCATCTTTTCGATGCCTGGAATGATGTAAACCAGGCCCGGGCCGCGCGAGCCGACCATGCGCCCGAGACGAAACACCACGGCGCGCTCATATTCGCGCAGGATCTTGATGCCGCTAATCAGCAGCGCCACCGCGATGACAAGAAAAGTTGCCAAGGGTCCAAATCCAAACATTTCCTACCTCCTCCGTGACTAACCGCCTGGAATCGATCCGCTTGCTTAACTCCGCGTTTCGCTGCCTGCGACGCGACTGACCTTCAAGCATAGGCCGTCATAGCCGATCACTTTGACTTTTTCGCCGACACCGATCTCGCCGTGGGCGGCCTGCGCGTTCCAATATTCGCCGTGGACGAATATCTTACCGGCCGGGCTGAGCTTGTCGCCGCGCACCTCGCCGATCTCGCCGATCAGGCCGTCCATGCCCATGGTCGCCTTTGACTGCTGCGAGTTGAAAACCAAATAGCTAATTGCCAACATGAACGCACCGACGGTGCCCACCGCCGTGAAAATAATCGGTTTATCGACGCCAAAATCGCCCAGCTCGCTATCGAAGAGCAGCAGCGAACCGAGCGCGAGCGATATGATGCCGCCAATGCCCAGCACACCGAAGCTCGGCAGGAACGCCTCACCGACCAGCAGCGCTACTCCCAACAAGATCAAGGCAAGACCGGTGTAGTTGATCGGTAAGAGCTGCAGCGAAGCGAACGCCAGCAGCAAACAGATCGCGCCGGCGACGCCCGGGAAAATGACCCCGGGATGGGAGAACTCCATGTACAAGCCGAGGATGCCCGCCATCATTAAAAGATAAGCGATGTTCGGATCGGCTATGGTGTTCAAAACTTTTTGCTTCAAGCTCATGTCGTGGCGCACCACGCGAACGCCTTTGAGATCGAGCTCCTGCTTTTTGCCATCGAGATCGACAATACGGCCCTGCGCTTGTTTGAGCAGATCATCGACGTCGGTCGCAACGATATCGATGACGTTTTTCTTGAGCGCTTCCTTCTCGGTGATCGCGACGCTTTTGCGCACCGCCTGAATCGCCCATTCGGTATTTCGGCCGCGCTTCTGCGCGATGGTTTCGCCGAAGGACGCGGTGAAGTTTTCGATCTTCTCACCCATCACGCCCTTCACTTCTTGGCCACCGCCAGCCACCGGATGGGCGGCGCCAATGTTGGTTCCCGGCGCCATGGCGGCGATGTGAGCAGCCATGGTGATAAAGACTCCCGCCGAGCCGGCGCCGGCGCCGCTCGGCCCGACCCAGACCATCACGGGTACATGGGCACCGAGCATCTCCTTAACGATGGTACGCGTCGAAGTCAGAAGCCCACCCGGTGTGTCGAGTTGAATGATCAAAGCCCGAGCGCCGCCATTTTTTGCCCGAGTGATACTCTCGCGGATAAAATCATCCACCGCCGGATTGATCGACCCATCGATGGAAATCACGTCGACGTGCGGCTGCCCGCCTTCTTTGCCCGGCTGAGCCGCGATGGCATAACCCGCAACGATCAGAATGACAAGACAGAGCGTCCTAAGCATTTTCACCGCGCATCTCTTTTATGACTTTTTTGATGTCTTCCCAGACCAGTTTTTTGTCTGCCGGATTGCGCAAGAGATAGGCCGGATGAAAGGTCGGCATGAGTTTGATGCCCAAGTAGCTGTGCCAATTGCCGCGCAGCCGCGAGATCGGCAGCTTGCTGTGCAGCAAGGTTTGCACGGCGAATTTGCCCAGCGCAACGATGATCTCAGGGCGAATGAGATCGATCTGCTTTTTCAGAAAGGGCTCGCAGGCGGCAACTTCGTCCGGTTCGGGATTGCGATTTTCCGGCGGCCGGCACTTGACGACGTTGGCGATGTAAACGTCGCTGCGCTGCATGCCCATGCCTTTGGTAATGATGTCGGTCAAAAGCTGGCCGGCGCGGCCGACAAACGGTTCGCCCTGCAGATCTTCATCCCGCCCCGGTCCTTCGCCGACGAACATAAGCTTGGCATGTGGGTTGCCGACGCCGAAGACTAGATTGGTCCTGCCCGAGCATAGTTTACAGAGCTGGCAATCGCCGATCGCCGATCGCAAAGCCTCTAACGAGGGCACCTGCGCCAGCGGCGAAGAGGGGGCAAACAAATTTTCCTGCGAGACGGCCATTACTTTTGCTTCGTCGGTCGCGACGGCTGGCATCGTTTGATCAAAGAGGGCGACTTCGGCGCGCGAGAGCACGTGAATGCCGGCGCGTTGGCGCCGTTCAAGCTGGCGCCGCAGCGAAGTCACAACCGCGTCGATATCGTCCGTTTGGTTCGACATGCTTATATTTGCACGAATCTTAGCACCGGAAAGTCGCGAGTAGCAACGGCTCGGTAGTCTTATTCGCTCTGCCGATGCGCTCTGAGCTGGGCGAGGTAGCTCGCGCGCACAGAGGTCAGAAATTGCAGCGTCTCGGGCCACAGGTAATCGCGATAGGTGTAAGGCAAGCCGTGGAACCCGCCGTTGTAGTACAACAAGGTGGCCTCACCGAAGATACCGCCGTCGAGGTAAATGCGCTGACTCGCGTTCTTGGTCGAAGCGAGCACGAGTTTGAAGGCGTCGAGGTAGCCGGGGTCAATGTTAACCCTGCGTCCGGCGCT
>VGTH01000072.1 GCA_016874755.1 Deltaproteobacteria bacterium
AAGAGCTTCCGCAAACTGAACGCACCACAGCTTGTCGGAAAAGTAGCGCGCGGGACGAAGTATGACAATGGCAAAGAGATGAGGGTCGCCGCCTAGTATCTTTTTACACACCTATTGACAACGGCTCCGTTATCCTCTCCGGTGTCATTGTGGCGATACTGCTTGATTGGCTCATGGGGCGCGAGCTGCTCCAACCAGACGCCGTAATCATGGTGCAATCCCGCTTCATCGTCGTTGATGAACACCGACGCCGTGATGTGCATGGCGTTAACCAACGCCATTCCCTCCTTCACGCCACTCTCGCTCAGGCAATCAGTGACCTGCGGCGTGATATTAACGAACGCCAGCCGCGTCGGCGTATTGAACCAAAGTTCCTTGCGATAACTCTTCATAACGACCTCATCGTTTGATCTCTCAGCGCCAAATTTATACACATAAGTAAATCTAGCATACGAACCGAGCGACCTTGAACTTTTGAACTTTGAACCTTGAACGGCTTCGCCTGGAGGATTAATGGATAACAAAGTCAGATTCATCGACACCACCGTGCGCGACGGCAACCAGAGCCTGTGGGCGCTGAACATGAAGATCGGTTCCATGCTGCCGGCGCTGCCGCACATGGATCAAGCCGGCTTTGAGTCGATGGAATTTTTTCTTAGCGTGGTCTTTAAGAAATACGTGCGCGAGCACAAAGAAAATCCCTGGTATTGGGTCAAGGAGGGCACCCAGCGCATCAAGAAAACCCGCCTGCGCTACCACGGCGGCATGCACAGCGCGTTCGAGAAAACGCCCCACGTATTGCTCAAACTGCTGATCGAGCGACTGATCTCCTATGGCTTGACCTTAACGCGCACATCGAATTGCTGGAACGACTACGATGACTTTGGCAAAGAGATCGCCGAGCTGAAGGAGATCGGCATGGATACGGTGGCGAACTTGATCTATTCAGTCTCACCGCGCCATACCGATGAATACTATGCCCGCAAAGCCCAAGAGGCCGCCGCGACCAACCCGTGGCGTATCTGCTTCAAAGACGTCGGCGGACTCCTTACCCCCGATCGGGCGCGCACGCTGATTCCTGTGGTCTTGAAAGCCGCCGGCGCCATCCCGGTGGAATTTCACGCCCACTGCAACAGCGGCCAGGCACCCTTAAATTATCTCGAAGGCGTCAAGCTTGGCATGCGCATTTTGCACACGGCGATTCCGCCGCTGGCCAACGGCTCGTCACAGCCCTCGGTCTTCAACATTGTCAGCAACCTGAAAGCATTGGGTTACGATCCGCAGGTTGATCTAAAACCATTAGAACCGGTGGTGAAACATTTCACCGCGGTGGCGAAACAAGACGGCCTGCCCATCGGCAAGCCGGCCGAATACGACGAAGGCATGTATCAGCATCAGGTGCCCGGCGGCATGATCTCCAACATGCGCCATCAACTAAAAATCGTTGGCAAAGAACACCTGATGGCGGCGGCGCTGGAAGAAGCCGGCCATGTGCGGAAAGACTTCGGCTACCCGATCATGGTGACACCGTTGTCTCAGTTCGTCGGCACCCAAGCGGCAATCAACGTCATCGTCGGCGAGCGCTACAAAGAAGTGCCGGATCAAAACATTCAGTACGCGCTCGGCATCTGGGGCAAAGAGGCCATCGAAGTCATGGATCCCAACGTGCGCGATAAGATCTTGAATCGCCCGCGCGCCAAAGATTGGGAGAATTGGCAGCCGGAAGAGCCGACGCTGAAAGAGGTGCGGCAGAAATTCGGTGTGAACCTATCTGATGAAGATCTTATCTTGCACTACTTCGCCGGCGAAGATTACGTCAAGGCGCTCACCAACAACGGCAAGCCAAGCGACTACCTCGACGCGACCCAGCCGCTAGTAAAAATCATCGAGCAGCTCTCGAAGCGCAAATCGAATCAGGTCTACGTAAAGCGACCGGAGTTTTCGATCAGAATGGAAAAGCGCTCAGGCGCGTAGGATTCCGCGTTTAGCGTCTGACGTCTAGAGTCTAACGTTTTGGTCCAAGGGTCGACGCGAACGTGAAACGCCAAACGCTAGACCCCAAACGCAAGACGAATATTACGGATCATCCCCCTCACTCGCCGCCCCCGGGGCCAAATGGCTGACGTCGCCCCACGTCAGCAGCATCCAGTTGCCCCCTTCGCGAGCGAAGACGTTGAGGCCGGCGTTGACAAACTCAAAGCGGCGCGGCGCTTCGAGCGAGATTTCCAGCGTATGGCGAAAAAAACCGCTCACCACGCCGCCGTGAGTAACCACGACGATGGTTTCGCCATTGTGTCTTTCCGCTAGGTTGTTGAGAAAAGTCACGTTGCGCTCGACCTGTTGCACCATGCTCTCGCCGCCTGGGATGACGTAACCTGGGCCGCTCGTGCGCATCAGCCGCCGTTCTTCGGGATACTTAGCGGTAATCTCATCTGCGTTGAGTCCCTGAAAAATTCCCAAATGACGCTCGCGTAAGCGCGCGTCCTTGATGATCTCATGGCCGGTGACATTCGCGACTTCCTGCGCGGTCTGCATCGCCCGCCCGAGATCACTGCTATAGAGGGATGTGAACTTCTCTAGCCCAAGCCGCTGCCCCAACGCCTTCGCCTGCGCCAATCCTTTTTCAGTCAGCGGACTATCCAGGTGCCCCTGGCGAATGCCGCGGATATTCCACTCGGTCTGACCGTGACGGACAATGATTATTTTTGTGCGTTCCATCAAGGACCAGTTCCTAGCTGAAGGTAGTCGTAAGGTCAAACTATCCAACATCTGATACGTTTGACAATCCATGCATCCTTACGCGATCGTAGAAAATAGGCGGACAAGAAGGTTTCCCCCAATTGGCCACAGGCTTCTTTTACTCCTCGGAGCTTGTGTCGTGATAGGGATTATGTCGAAATCACCGAAACAAAAAACAGAGGGATTAAGAGTCGTCGGCCACTCCGTCATTCGCGTTGACGCCCATGCCAAAGTGACTGGCGCTGCGGAATTCTCCGGCGACCGCGTCGGCGACCAGCGATCCAGGACGCATATTATTAATTCCTTCGCTGCCCATTTTGCCGAAGTCGAGGTCGATCCCGACTCCGGCGCGGTGCGAGTGCTGCGCTACGTCGCGGCGCACGATTCCGGGCGCATCGTGCATCCCGAAGCGGCGCGCGGCCAGATCGTCGGCGGCGAGCTCCAGGGCATCGAGCCCGACCCCTGCGGTCCCTACGGCGCCAAGGCGCTGGGCGAGCCGCCGCTCGTTTTCGTCGCCGCCGCGATAGCGAATGTCGTCTATGACGCTGTCGGCGTGCGCGTCCGCGAGCTGCCAATCACCGCCGAGAAAGTCCTGCGTGGCCTGCGCGCGAATTCTTGAAAGAAAACAACATGCCAATCGCACGCAATAAGAACGTCGAAATTTACTTCGAAAGCCACGGCCAAGGCACGCCTTTTCTGTTTTTCTGCGAAACCGCCTGCGCCGGCGATATCTGGAATCATTTCCAAGTCCCGGAGTTTTCCCGCGACCATCTGGTCATCACCCACGACTACCGCGGCACCGGGAAATCAAGCCGGCCCACTATGCAGTTTTCCTCTGACGATTTAGTCGACGATGCCATCGCCATCTTGGATGAACTCAATGCTGGACCAGCGATCGTGCTCGGCCACTCATTCGGCGGGCGCCTCGCGCTGCTGATGGCACTCAAATATCCCCAGCGCGTCAAAAAAATCATCGCCGCCTCGGTGGGCGCCGGCAATTACAGCGCCCCAGGACTGCCAATCAAAATGTGCAAAGAGATGGTCCAATGGGGCTACGAAAAATATGTCCGCGAGCACACCCTCGAAGTCGGCTGGCCGCCGGAATACATCAAGCAAAATCCCGAGCGCGTTGAGCGTTTTCTCAACGTGCGCATGAACAACCTGCCATCGTTGGAGGACTATTTACGCCACGTCATCGCCCGCCAAGACTGCGATATCAGCGCGCGGCTGCATGAAATCAAACATCCAACGCTGGTCCTCGTTGGTGATCTCGATCACAGTTCCGCGTCGGGCAATTCGCAACGCGTGCAATCGGAGATCATGACCAAGGCGATCCCCGACGCCCAATACGCGGTCATTCCCAACGAGGCGCACAATTATTTCATGACCAATCCGGACGAGGCCCACCGGATCATTCGACGATTCCTAAGTTCGTAGGATGGGTTAAAGCGCAGCGCCGATACCCACCGAGGCATCATGATGGGTATCAATATGGCTCAACCCATCCTACACCGATTGACTGACCTCACTCGCGACATTCCGTGTAGGGTGCGCCATGCGCACCGTTCGACAAACCAACGGCAACCCACAGTGCGCACGGCGCTTACATAGATTCTCATTGACAGACTGTCCCCATAGTTGTAACGGAAAGGAACGCCTCGAAGCGAGAACAGATTGAATCGGAGGGCTCCATGCGACAAGTTACCTTTCCGCGGTTCTGGTTGGGTTTCCTACTCTTCCTGCTGCTGCCGGCGCCGCAGGCAAACAGCCAAAGCGAAAAAGTTCGCGTGGCGATCTCTTCCATCAGCACAAGCCAAGTCAATGTCTGGGTGCCGCTAGACGCCGGCTTCTTCAAGAAACAAGGACTCGACGTCGAGCTGGTCTACATCAGCGGTGCTCCCATCGGCGCGGCAGCGTTGATGTCCGGCGAAGTGGCCATCAGCCAGGGCGGCGTGACCGGCTCGATTACGAGCAACATGAAGGGCTCCGGCACTTACATCATCCTCGGCGGCGCCGATCGATTCCCTTATCAATTGATCGCGCACCAGAGCATCAAGCAGCTTTCGGACTTGAAGGGCAAACGCTTCGCCGTCTCACGCATCGGTTCTGCGGACCACACGGCGACGATGTTTGTCCTGCCCAAGCTCGGCATTCAGCCGGACAAGGAGCTAAACATCGTCCAGGTGGGCCCGGTGCCGGCGCGCTTCGCCGCCTTGGTGAATGGCTCAGTGCAAGGCGCGCTGCTGATTCCACCGGAGACAGTCAAGGCAAAAGAGTTAGGCTACAAAATTCTTAGCAACTTCGCGGAGATCGAAATTCACTATCAGCAGAACGGCGTCTATACGACACGCAATTTGATCAGCAAACGGCCCGACATGCTGCGCCGCTTCGCTACCGCGTACTCGGAAGGCAATCACTACATTCACACAAATTCCGAAGGCACGCAGAGAATCATGCGCAAATATTTGCAAGGCGACGAAAAAGCGATCCGTGAGGCCTATACGGAGGTCGTGCTCAAAGCGACGCCGAAAATTCCTTACCCAAGCAGACCAGGCATTCAAACGCTGATCGATTTTCTGGCCAAGTCATCGGCCGAAGCCGCCAACGCCAAACCCGACGACTTCATCGACACCCGTTTCGTCAAAGAGCTGGAAGACAGCGGATTGTATGCGAGGCTGTATCGTTAGAAGAGCGTCTAGCCTTTGGGGTTTGGGGTTTAGCGTTGCCGGAAGTCCGAAAACGCCAGACGTTAGACCCTAGACGACAAACGCCAACCGCGGCCATATCAGCGATGGCGTTATTGGCTTGGCCATTCTGCCGCGCTATGCGGGCCAGCAATCGGGCATGGACCATTACGGCTTCGAGGTCGAAGACATAGCGGAATAAGATTATCGTCGGCAGGCGGGAGCGCAAATCTCCGGAGTTTCCGCTTTCCGTTTTCCGCTTTCATAATTCTTTCAGCAACCAAGGAGTAAACCATGCGCGATCTCGGCCTTGCAAACAAAGTCGTCCTCATCACCGGCGGTGGCGGTTTTCTCGGCTCCGCTTTTGCGCAAGGATTCGCCGACCACGGCGCGCGCATCGCCATCGGCGATTTCGTAAAGGAGAAGGCGGAGAAAGTCGCAGCCGAGCTAAAATCAAACAACGGCGCCGCCATCGGCCTGGGCGCCGATGTCACTAAGGAAGATCACGTCGCAAAGATGGTCAGCGACATCGCCAGCCACTTCGGCACCATCGACATTCTCGTCAATGCTGCAGCCGTGCAGATTTATCCCGGCAAAGAGATCACTGAAATCGAATCCAACGAGTGGGATTTCGTTTTGGGCATTGGGCTAAAAGGCATTTACATGTGCTCGAAACACGTCGTGCCGGTGATGAAAAAAGCCGGTAGGGGTAGGATCGTCAACATTGCATCGATTGCCGGCCATCGCGGCCTACCGGGCGGCTCGGCCTACAGCGCCGCCAAGGGCGGCGTGGTGAACTTGACGCGGCAGATGGCCGTGGAGTTGGGCAAGTACCACATCAACGTCAATTCGGTCAGCCCGGGTTTCACCCCCAATCGCTTAACCAGCGTGAACCAATACGCCGGCAGGGCCGACGACAACAAATCCACCGTGCCCGCCGGCGTTAACCTCACCACACCGCCCCTTGGTCGCAATGGCGACGCGCTGGACTACGTCGGTCCGGTGCTATTTCTCGCTTCGTCGTGGGCTGACTATATCACCGGCGCGGATTTGCCGGTTGAGGGTGGAAGGATGGCGGCTCGTTAGAGTAGGCAGGCGACCAGCCGGTCGCCCCTACAATGAGGGATCGATCTCGTCCGTTAGTGATTCTGCTGAAAATCCCTCCGAAGTCCTTCGACAAGCTCAGGACGAACGAAATCGGAGTTGAAATCGTTCATGAAAACGTCCGTTGATGCTGAGCCCGTCGAAGCATTCTTAGGTTTTTCAGCAGGATCTTAGTTCAGCGTGTGCGGCGTGCTATCGGGGTCGTTACCGCTCGGCCCGGCATTGAGATTCAGCAGGTCGACCAGCATATGCTCGCGATCGGTGAGCTTAGGCGCTTCTAGCAGCGCTTGTTTCTCGGCTGGGTGAAATGGCAGCGACACGCTCAGCAGATTGATCAGCTCTAGATCTGAAAACTTGTCCGCTTGATCCGGCTTCACTTGCATGCCATGGGCTTTGCCAAAGTGTTCGAGCGCGGCCAACACCGCAGGCCGCTGGCACACCCAACCCTCTGCTAGGTTCGCGTCGGGATACTCCTGATACAAAGCCTTGACGCGGCGATAGCCGCGATGCAGCTTCAACTCTTGCTCAAAGCGAAAGCGATTCACGCCTTTGAGTTGCACAAACAAACGGCCGTCAGGAAATTTTTCGAATTTTTCGATATAGCCGGCGCAGCCGACTTTGTACAAATCCGGTGCTTCGCTGGAAGCGCCAGGCTGCGGGCCGCGATTGTCATCTTGCGGCGCAAACGGTTGGATCATGCCAAAGATGCGATCGCCGGCGAGAGCATCTTCCACCATCGCGCGATAGCGCGGTTCAAAGATATGGAGCGGCAAAACCGTGCCAGGCAACATAATTACGCCCGTCAGGGGAAATACTGGAAGTATGTCGGGGCAGGTCATTTGAGGGATCGTCATGCTCACGGCGTTATCCTCTGATATAGAGTTATAGGGGAAGCTACCGCGGGGCGCAAGCAGCGCACGCTGCGAAGCGTGCGCTGCTTCGCGTTTCAAGTTTCGAGTTTCGGGTTCCCAATCGGCGCCCGATGTTTCGGTCAGACTCAAATCCCATTCGACCGACAGCGTTAACGTTTAACCTGCACTCTCGCAACGTCCGCTCTTGCGTTTGCAATCTCCGCCCACGCTCATTTAGTGTGGATAAAAATCTATTCAAAGGTGTCCTGACCCTATGGCCGAATTTAAACCAGTCGACCTCTCCCACGCCAAACAATTTCTCGAAACATTTCATTGCGGCGTCCTCGCCACGCGCCGCAAAAATGGCGGCCTGCAAATGTCGCCGGTGACCTGCGGCTTGAGCGCCGACGGGCGCGCGGTCATCAGCAGCCGCGAAACCGCGTACAAAGTAAACAATCTGCGGCGCGATCCGCGCGCGGCCCTCTGTGTCTTTACGCCCAACTTTCATGGCGCAGGTTGGGTGCAAATCAGCGGCAGCGCGGAGATTATTTCGTTGCCCACTGCGCTGGACACCCTGGTCTACCTGCAGCGCCAAGCCTATGGCGAGCACAAGAGCTGGCTGGATTTTCACGAGCGGATGGCGCGTGAGAAGCGCGTGATTATCCGCATCCACATCGAAAGCGCCGGCCCCACGGTGCGCGGCTGATCGATGCGCCGAGTTGCGATTCAGTATTTTCTATTCGCCTTCATTGAGATCCTTGCGTTCGGCGTTGTCTGGGCCGCCGATGCCGACAAATTTCTGGCCGGCCGCTTGCTGATCGCCAGCACCGAGATGCAAGACCCACGCTTCGCCGAATCGGTCATCTACATGGTTGAACACGACAGCAAAGGAGCTTTGGGACTGATCATCAACCAACCCGCGCTCCAGGGCTCCATTGAAGACCTTCTCAAGGGGTTCGGCATCAACAACGACAAGGTTAGCGGCAACATCGTGCTCCACTACGGCGGGCCGGTGAGCCCGCGCGCAGGAATCGTCTTGCACAGCGATGATGTTGTGATCGACAGCACAAAGAAACTCAAGGATGGCATTGCCGTGACGGTCGAGGCAAAGCTCATTGAGCTGATCGGCGAAGGCAAAGGACCGCGGCAATATCTGGTCATGCTGGGTTACGCCGGCTGGGCTCCCGGCCAGCTTGAAGGCGAGATTATCGCCGGCTCGTGGCACACGATTCCGAGCGACAAGTCATTGATCTTTGGCGAAGACGCAGATAAAAAATGGCGCCAAGCGATGGAGCGGCGTCAGGTGCCGCTGTAACCGAATTGGAGGCATCATGAAAATCGTCAGGCTGTATACCGGCAGCGACCAGAAATCGCACTTCGAAGAAATTGAAATGAAATCCGGCGGCGACGCGCCGATGAAAACCACCGACGCGCGCAAGGCTAGCAGCACGGTATTTCGCAGCGCGCCAGCGGGGTTATTCTTAGAGCGCCATCCGGCGCCGCGCCGGCAGTTTCTTGTGACTCTCTCCGGCTCGTGGGAAATCGAAGCGAGCAACGGAGCGAAGCGCGTCTTCAAGACTGGCGATGTGATGCTTGCCGACGACACCACCGGCGAAGGCCACACTTCGCGGGTGCTGGGCAATGAGCCGCATGTTTTCATGACGGTGCCGCTGGCCGATTGACCCCTCGATACGCGCTTTGCGCTACTCGGGGCTACGGCCCTCACTTCCGAATCCCCGAGTCAGCCCTTGGGCTGTATCGAGGGCGCCGACCGCTTAATCTCTCTGGTCAAACATTGGTAGTGGTTTGTCGGCGTGAACGATCAATTGAACGCGCTGAACTAACAAGGAGTAAAGATGTTACGCATCGCGGTACCCGATCTAGTTTCTAACTCGTATTTCCCGATCATCGCGGCCGTTGAGCTTGGCTTCTTTAAAGAAGAAGGCTTCGACGCTTCCGTGGATCTACTCTTTCCGGTTCCCAAGACTTTCGAAGCGCTGCGCGACGGGCAGCTAGACTTTGTCGTCGGCTCGGCCCATGCGACGTTGCTGGCGTTTCCTAACTGGGAAGGCGCGAAGCTCCTGTGCACCATCGGCAAGCACACCTACTGGTTTCTGGTGATTCGCAGCGATTTGAAACCGCAGCACGGCGATTTAAACATCGTCAAAGGCCTACGCATCGGTGCCGCACCCGGCGTTAATCTGAGCCTCGGCAAAATGCTCGTCGAAGCGGGCATCGATCCGGAAAAAAACAACGTGCAGATCATGCCGATCCCCGGCGCCGCCGGACCTAACGTGTCTTTCGGTTTGTCAGCGGCCAAGGCACTCGAAGAAGGCAAGCTCGATGGTTTCTGGGCCAATGGTATGGGCTGCGAAGTGGCACTGCGCCGCGGCGTCGGCACCATGGTGCTCGACGTGCGCCGCGGCGATGGCCCGCCGGCGGCGCGGCACTACACGTTCTCGGCGTTGGTGGCAACGGATAAGCGCATCAAAGAAGAGCCCGAAAGCTGCCGCGCCGCGATCCGCGCCGTCATGAAGGCGCACAAAGCGCTTAAGCAGGATCTCAGCCTTGCCACAGCGGTGGGCAAGAAGCGCTTTCCAGCTTCGGAAGCCGAGCTCATCGCCGAGCTGATCCGGCGCGATCTGCCCTACTACGACCCAGTGATCACCGAAGAAACGGTGGCCAACATGAATCGGTTTTCTCAAGACATCGGCCTGCTCACGGCGCCAGCGCCCTACGATCAAGTCGTCGCGACGCAGTTCCGTTCGCTGTGGACGCCCACCGGTGGGTGACGCTGGCCGTATCGGGCGGCGTAACCTTCACCGACCTTCCGAAAGCGAAGAACGGTTACAGCACACAATCGAGCATCGCGCCCAAAACCTAATCTCGCTTAAGAATGGCGCAGATCAGTACTTCTTAGACTGCGGTTGGCGATTGAAGACGCGGTCATAGAACCGAAAATCGAAAAGATCATCGGCGGATAAAGGAGTTCGCGAAAGCCCCATGGTGACCTGAAAGCGGTTATAAGTTTCGGCGCCGGCAACGAGAGCGTGGGGGCTACTTATCCAGCGAATCGCAGGCGAATCGAGGGTTTCGCGGGCCACACTCACCGGCAAAACATCAGCGCCGATTTTCCTGGAAATCAATCGTGCTGCCTCGTCCCGTTCCTCGGTCAGAAGCGCGGTCGCGCGTAAATGCAATTGCACTAGTTTCTCGGCTACATCGGGCCGTTCATCAAGCAGCGTTTGGCGCACAAACAATACCGAGCCGGGCTGGCCAGGCAGAATGTCTTTCCCCCAAGCAATAGCGCGATAGGCAGGCGAAGCTCTACGACCGAGCGTGATAATTGGCTCCACCGACACCGCGATGTCGATCTGTTTCGATTGAACGGTGCGGCGTTGCTGATCCTCGCCCATTCGCACCAGCTCCATCTCGCGGAGCGGATCCACTTGGAGCTGCTGCAACCAGTAGAGCGCCAACAAGTAAGATGTCGAACCCGCCTCAAACGTGCCAATGCGCACCCTCTGCCCGGTCCGTTTTTGATACCCCTGAAATGCCGCCCGATTCGGTCTACGCTCAAAGCCCTCGGCAAACGGATCGCGGGCGATGACAGCCACCGTGTTCATGGTGGATCCAGCGATAATTTTCGCCTTCACCCCACGGCTGACGGCCATCAACGCCGGGCCAACGCCGAAGTACGCAACGTCTAATCGCCCAGCAATGAAGGCCTGGGTCATCGGCGGTCCGGAGCGGAAACGAAACTCCTCCACGGGAAGCCCGAGTTCGCGAAACCAGCCTTTTTCGGCGGCAACGAATTCATGGGCCGATGGCAGGAGTGGCAGATAACCTACCCGGATCTTGTCTTGGGCACCGGCGGCGGACAACGCCGGCAAAACCAGGCCAAAGACCATGGCCCCGAGCAATCGCAGGAACAAATCGGCTTGGCCGCAAGACCGCATTTTGTAAGGGTATCATGTCTTGAGCGCTCTTGGCCATGTGAGCGGAACTTTATTCTGCTGCGCTAGTCTAATATTATCCAAGGTGATGCTCGTTGAGGGGATAGGCGACGCCGAATGCGTCCAACGCGTCCAACAAGGTGACACCGATTGCTTTGAAATCTTGGTGCGGCGCCACCAGAAAGCGACGTTTAACCTTCTCTTTCGCTTGCTGGGGGACTACGACGAAGCCGCGGAGGTAGCCCAAGAAGTGTTTCTCTCCGCCTATAAAGCGATCCACTCGTTTCGCGGCGACGCGAATTTTACCACTTGGCTCTATCGCATCGCATTCAACCACGCCAGCACGCGCCGGCGCAGCCTGAGCCTCTCGCAGCAGCGCTACACTCCGCTCGAAGACACCGACATTCCCAACGACAGCCTCAACGGTCCCCGTGACCCGGCCGAAGCCGCCGAACAAAAAGAAATCCAGGAACAGGTGCAACACGCGCTCAATCGGCTCGATCGCGCCGACGCAACGTTGATTCTTTTGCGCGACTTGCAGGACGTGCCCTATGAGGAAGTAGCGGCAATACTCAATATTCCCGTCGGCACGGTCAAATCGCGCCTGCACCGTGCGCGCCAAGCGTTGAAAGCTAAATTGTCTCCCTATTTTTACGCGAGCAGGAAAGCGTCATGAGATGCGAAGAAGTTCAAGAGCGGCTGTCTGAATACCTTGAAAGGCTCCTCGACTCCGGCCAGAGCAAAAGCGTCGATGGCCATCTAGCGAGTTGCCCACGTTGCACAGCCGAGTTGGCCGACTTAACCGAATGCCGGCGCCTGGTGGCAGCGTTGCCCGCGCTCGAACCGCCTGTTGGTTTCACGACTCGGGTCATGGCCCACATTCGTGAAAGCGCCGAACAACCCGGCTGGTGGCAACGGCTGTTTTTGCCTTTGCGCGCGAAACTCCCCTTACCGGCCACTGCCCTGCTGCTCGTCAGCGTGCTCTCAGTTTACCTGCTGCAGAAAGAAAATCCCCAGAAAAAACTCATCCCACCCATCGCTGCTCAGGTCGAAACCGAAGCGCTTAAGCAAGCGGGCGACGCCGCACAAGGGCTTACTGCCAACGTCCCGAGCAGTCCAAGGCTGATGTTAAGGGAGGATTCTGCTATCGCAGAAAAGATGCCTGGGCAACCGAAAGCGCTGCAAACCCCACTAGAAGATAGAGCAAAGAAAGAAGCAGCTCCGGCGCCAAAGCCAGCGCCAAATGTGAAGAGCTCGGCAGGCGCCCAGGCTGCCAGCAAGGCGGCACCTGAAACGAGAGCGCTGCCGCAGTCCGCGGCGGAAGAGAGAGCCAATCGGGTGGAATCCGCTGCGGCGGAAGCGGAGCTCCCGCCCACGCCTTCGCGACCGATCAGCGGTGCCATCGGCGTGAGCCAGCCCGCCGGTGGCCGGCCCGTGCCGGCTTCGCCTTCGATGGATGCGATCATGCAAGATCGCTCCTTGCGAGCAGCGATGCCGGAACGGGCGCGCACGGCGCCCGCCCAACCGACGGCCGATATTGAAATCGTCATCCGGCGACATCCGCAGTCCGACAGCGCCGATCTGATGCGCAAAGAATCAGCGGCACCCAATACCGGAGGCCTGGCCGCGTCGCGGGCCGCGACAGCACCGGCGCCGAGCGAACCGCTATTGCGCACCATCCCGGCCGATCAGTATGAGCAGCTCAAAAAAGAGCTGGCGTCACAGGGAACGATTCTCTCCGAGGTGCGAACCGCCAACGGACAGCCGACGACGAGTCCAACGTTAACTGTTAAGATTACCTTCGTGCCAGCGGAGGTAGCGCGCTGATTTTTCTTTTCAACCGACAAACAAAGTGAATTTGGCGCCGTTTAGGTTGGTCAGCGGCTTAGGGGTCAGCAGGCGCCGATCGCCGGAGAGAACCCGTTGGGCGATCTCCCAGTTGACCGGGGGCAGCGGATTGAGTTGCCTAATCTGATCGAGGGTAAAAAACTCCGCATGATCGGTTTCACGACCGTCGGGCCTAGGCTCGCCGCCAACGGGACGCAAGAGCAAGATCACATACATGCCATTGCCGCTCTCGGGGTCGTAGCGGCTGCGCAGGCCGAGCACCGCTTCTACTTCGGCGATGACGCCGGTTTCTTCCGCAACTTCGCGCACAATCGCTTGCTCAATAGTCTCATCCGGCTCTATGAAGCCGCCGGGCAATTGCCAATTGCCGCGCCCATGGCGCGAGGCGCGGCGGATGAACAGCAACTTGTCACCGCTCACTACCGCGCCACCGACGCCGATGTTGTAGCCCGTGTTATAGCGCTCAGGAATGGCCATGTTCTGAAAACTACTATCCCCGCCCGTTGCCCGATCCCTTCTCCCATTGCGGGAGAAAGTTAGGATGAGGGGCGATCCGTAACCAGCGTTGCCTCACTCAGATTCCAAACAGCCGCTGCGCGTTCGTAGAGCGAATCAGCTCCTTGTGCGCTTCGCTGATTTTCTTGTGATCGCGCAGCAAGCGCACGTCTTCGAATTTCATCTTGCCACCGGGATCGTCATGCGGATAGTCCGTCGCGAACAGAAACCGTTCGGCGCCAAGGAACTCGATCGCCTCGGGCAGCTCCGGCTCTTCGGTCTCGATGGTAAACGACATGTTGTTCCTGAAATAGTAGCTCGCCGGCCGCTTGTTCTTTTCCAGAAACAGATTCGCCGGGTTGATGGCCCGGGCGCGCCGCAACCGCTCGCCGGTCTTAGTCAAAATGCCACGATTATTGAGCGGATCTTCTTGGTCGGCATAGTCCACCGGCGGCGACTCTAGGCATTTGTCGAGCCATTGCACCAGCGGTTTGATAAACGACGTGCCCGCCTCCGTAAAGATAAATTGCAGCCCGGGAAAATCATCGAGCAGCCCGCTGGTAATCAGCGACACCAGGCTCATCTGCCCTTCCTGCGGCGCAAAAATATACAAACCGTCGCGCTGAAAAATCGACAGATTGCTAATCCGGTGGCCGTGCTGCACGTTGTGCAGATAAATGGGCATTGCTAACTCTTCGGCGCGTTTGAAAAATGGCCAGAGCTCGCGGTGGCTGCCGAGGGGATCGCTGTACGGGTGATCCTTCACCGGGAAAACTTTGTCGAGCACCACCGAGCAGAAACCTTCTCCCTTTGCCCATTCCATCTCGCGGATGGACGCCGGCACATCCTGTAGCGGCACCAGCGCCGAGCCGAGAATCTTGCCGGAGTATGCTTTCATGAGTCGCAGCAGCGACTCGTTGTGCGAGCGCGCCATGCGGCAGGCTAGCTCTGGCTCAATCAAATAAGACCACCAGCCGGAGAACTGTGGCAAAATAATATGCTGATCGATGCCCAAGCGCCCGTCGTAGTCCTTCATGCGCGCAATCGGATCCCACAGGCTTTGGAACATCGCGCCGGAACCCGGCGCCGGCAGCGGGCTCGTGCCCGGCACTTCCGCCGGATAGCCGGGAAAATCGACGTCGGTGTATAGTTGCCGTTCGTCGAATTTCAGAATTGGTTTGATCTTGTCGAAACTGCCGCTGACAGCGTCGAAAGCATCCTTCGGCATCAAGTGAGTATCGCAGTCAATGATCATCCAGAACCTCGCTAGTGTCTCTGTCAGTAAATTCTTAACGCATTAGAGTCCGGCGACGGCCTCAAGTCAACACCAAAGGCGCAAAGGGTGATCTTCTTGCCGCGCAAATCCTCCGGCTTCTTGATCTCCGCTCGCGATAGAATGCTGAAGGGAAAAGTATTGAAGAGTCCCGCCTGCTTGGTCACGTGATAATGAGCATTGGTCCCAGCGGGCGTTTCGATGCCGATGCGCACCGTCGGCAGCGCTTTCTGCGCCCCAGACTGACTTGCCACCAGTAGAGCAAAGACAACTAGCATGATCATTCGTTTCATCCGGGCCCTCGTTCGCTGCGCCCTAGCCCGAATTATACATGCGACGGGGAAAACCCATGACACTGTGTCGATCGAAGTGGAACTCTGGAGGAGCGCAGGCATCAGCGCAAATCGTTCGGTTTGATTCGCCGATATTGGGCATTTCTTCGACCTTTCCACTGCGATTCGCAGAGCAGGGCGACCGCCGGTCGCCCCTACGAGGCGGCGTCGAAGCGGATATCTGTTGCCTTCGCTCCGGAAGAGTTTCACTTCGATCGCGCCGCAGCGATGAATAATCCGGGCTAG
>VGTH01000073.1 GCA_016874755.1 Deltaproteobacteria bacterium
GCTGCGGCGCGATCGAAGTGAAACTCTTCCGGAGCGAAGGCAACAGATATCCGCTTCGACGCCGCCTTGTAGGGGCGACCGGCGGTCGCCCTGCTCTGCGAATCGCAGTGAAAAGGTCGAAGAGATGCCCAGCATCGGCGAATTAAACCGAACGATTTGCGCTGATGCCTGCGCTCCTCTAGAGTTCCACTTCGATCGACACAGTGTCATGGGTTTTCCCGGTCGCATGAATAATTCGGGCTATTGTAGTGACTTTGATGGCCTCTACAGGGCCAAACGCCGTCGAAAACTAGCGCTCGAAGTCGACCGCAAAACCCAAGCCCTTCAGCCGTCCTGCCACTAACATTCAAATCGGACCCGTCCGTGGGGGCCGATCGACCGGCCCGGGTTTGGCCCGGATGAGGAATTGGCAAGGATTGGAAGAACGCCGAATGGGGAAAAGATTCATGAAACGCCAAAGTCAAACCGCACGTTGCGCTCTGGCGGCTGTCATAAGCATAGCCGCAGTCATGACAATGCACAGCAAGACGTTCTCGCAGGCTGAAATCCAACTCGAGACCGCGACGATCAAGGAACTGGGCGAGGCGCTGGGTTCGGGCGCTCTCACGTCAGAAACTCTACTCAAGCTCTACCTTGCCAGGATCGCTGCCTACGACAAGAAGGGCCCGAACCTGAATTCGATCCTCGTGCTCAATCCGAAGGCGATGGAAATTGCCCGCAGACTCGACGAAGAGCGCAAGGCCAAAGGTCCACGCGGTCCGCTGCACGGCATCCCGGTCGTCGTGAAGGATACCTTCGATACGTTCGACATGCCCACGACCGGTGGATTCATTGGCCTGGCGAAGTCGATCCCGCCACGCGATTCATCCGCTGTGAAAAAACTGCGAGACGCCGGGGCGATCATCCTTGCCAAAACCAATTTGAGCGACTGGTTCGGTGAACGGAAAAACCCGCTCGCCTGGAGCACAATCGCCGGGCAGGTGCTGAACCCCTACGATCCGACACGAGTGCCAGGCTATTCGAGCGCCGGAACGGGCGCTGCCCTCGCGGCCTATTTCGCCGCAGCGGGCCTCGGCAGCGACACCGGCGGCTCGGTGCTCATTCCAGCCGCAGATTCATCGCTCGTGGGCCTGCTGCCTACACCGGGCCTGATGAGCCGAGCGGGGATGATCGGCAGTTCCTTCACCCAGGAACGCGGCGGCCCGATGGGCCGTTCGGTCTACGACGTCGCGCTGCTGCTCAATCATCTGGTCGGCTACGACTCCGATGACATGATCACCGCGCGCAGCCTTGGCAAGCTTCCGGCCCAGCCCTATACGAGCTTCCTCGACGCCAACGGGCTGAAGGGCGCGCGCATCGGTATCCTGAGGGACATGTATTTCGACGGACCCCAGCATCAGGACGGATTGAAGCTGGCCCAGACCGCTATCGACCAGATGCGCCGGGCAGGCGCCATCGTGGTCGACCGCATCACCACCGGGATTAACATTCACGCTGCCATCGACAACGCTTCGCTCTCCAACTTCGAGCGCTACGAATATTACAATCACTACCTCGCTCGTCTCGGCCCGAACGCACCGGTCCGCAGCGTCGAGGAAATGATCGAGAAAGCGCCCGACACCATAAGCCGGAACGTCAGGAACTCGCTGCAGATAGGGCCAATCGACCGTAACCCGAGCTACCTGGCGGCGCGCGCCAATCAGGACATGCTGCTGGAAATCATCACCGGCCTGATCGACCGCTACAAACTCGACGCTCTCGTATTTCCCTACAAGACCGTTATCGCCCCTAAGGTCGGGGAGGATCGCCCCGCGGGCAGCGTGAACCGATTGGCATCCTACGCGGCGCTGCCCTCGCTTCTGGTTCCCGCCGGGTTCACGTCCGAAGGACTTCCGATTTCGATGCAGTTCCTCGGCAAGCAATTCTCGGAGCCGACCTTGATCAAGCTTGGCTACGCCTACGAACAGATCTCAAAGAACCGCAAGACGCCGAAGACTACGCCTGCGCTGGAAGGCGAAGTTATCAAGAAGTAGCGCCCTCGAATGGAGTCGGAACAAGACCAGTCACTGGTAAGCCAGAGCGTGGAGCTGAAGTCGAAAAGCGTTGGCCTGACAACTGTGGCAAGATAACCGGTCACAGCTGAGATCGCGCTTGAATTCTTTAATGCGATTTTCGCACTCGCCCCGTAGGTCATAGAGATCATAGATGTCTTCGGCGCGACCGGGGCGATTTTGGTTGCGATCCCGATAGTGTAGAGGACGTTGAGAGATTCCAAGATCAGATTTGACGGGCGTAAGTTGTTGATTTTGTTGGCGCGCCCGGAGGGATTCGAACCCCCAGCCCTCAGATCCGAAGTCTGATGCTCTATCCAGTTGAGCTACGGGCGCTGTGGAAACTAAAAATAGATTATTTCCAACCCCTTTTCAAAAAAGAATCGATATAGCGGTGGCGGGATGTCCCGGTCAGTGATGAACATCCCCTGTTTGTCGAGGAGAAATCCCCAGGCGGTTACCTGGAGCTGCTCCGGTTGGCTGCCCACGGGAAAACGATGCTCCTGATAGGACGACGGGTCGCCAAACTCACTGAATACTCGAGTAGCAATCTGTTTGTGATCCATATTGGCGATTTCGATTCCGACTACTCGCGTCTTCTCCCGTTCTTGCAAAGCGCTGCGAAACACCGGGTCCATGCGGTTAAAAAAGATCGCCGTGCGCTTACCGTCCCTTTCAAAGACCCGATCCAGGCGCACGTCGACCGACAAGCCGTCGCGCAGCTGTGTCTTCACGGTCTCACCGACACCGAAGCGCAAGCGCAGCGTCAGCAACAGCGCGTCGACAAACTCACTCTTGTCGCGCGGCCAGTACTTGACCGACGGCATCACTTCTTTGGCCACGCTAATCGACACCGGCGCGGCCTCGCCACCATGGTTCCCGAGCAGAATGTCCTTGAGATGCAACCCTTTTTGCGAGAGCTCGTGTCTCAAGTAATCCGGCATGTCGCCGGCATTCTCGCGCAAATTGATAACGAAGATCTCCTGCGCTTTGTTACTTTGCTCCGGCCCCAAAGCAATCCAATGACCTCGGGCTTCGAAAGCCACGCCGCCATGCTGAATCACGACAGGCCGATCGGCGGGCAGCGATTGGTAGCCAAGCCGGGTGAGAATTCGCTCCACTGAGTCCTGCAGAGAGGAGTTGCGGCTCACTGGCACCACGGGCATGACACCGCTGTTTTCCGAGAGTCGTGCTTGCAGGCTCGCCGGAATCTGTTCGCCGGCATCGAGCACAACCTTCTGCTGCAGTTTGGGATTGTAGACCACCGGATAGGTGGCGCGATCGAGCCGCACGGTGCCATCCTTGAGCGCGAGTATCTCTTCGCCGCCCTGCTGCAGCTCGCTGCCGAGCGCTTCGATCACGCGCGAGAGTAGCGCCATGTTCTCTTGAGTCGGCAATCGTCTTGGATCGTTGGCCGTCACGGCTTTCGCGGTTGGCACTGGTACCGGCTTGGACTCGGCGGCTCTGACTTCCGGCAGCTTTACCATCGATTCCGCTGGGCGCGCGCCGCGATCCATCTTGCCGGCAATCGTCGTTCCACGCCCAGGCAAGTCGGGCAGCCGAATGGTTTCGCCTTCCAGCAAGACGTCCCAATTTTTGCGCTGCGGATTGAGATCTTTCACCAACGCGTAATATTGCACCAAGTCGCGGTAATCCTTCATCCCGAGCTGCTCGCGCAACACCTGATAGAGATGATCACCGGCTTCGACACGATAATCGCGAACCTTGCCCTGACCGACGCTATTGGGCGCTGGCCGTGGCTCTTCGCCCTTGGCATTGGCGGTTTGCACCGGCGGCGCGACGTCGGGCTGCAGCGGTATGAAAATCCTGTCGCCAACGCGCAAAATATTAAGCTGCTTGATTTGCGGATTGAGCCCGCGGATCACCACTAACGCTTGGCCAAAGCGGGCTTCGGGCAAGCCCTTCTCTTTCACTAGGATTTGCCAAAGCGTGTCGCCCGCATGGATCAGGCGATCTTCTCCCTCGTACTCTTGTCCGTTGTAGTCGCGCGTCTGCGCGCTGCGGCGCAGCGTCATTTGGCCGCTGTCAGGCGCGGCTGCGTCTTGTGCTGGCACATTTGCAGCCATCAAGCACGACAAGCTCAATGCCGCACCGACACGACCAGCGGAGATTTTTACTTGACCTTCCATTGGGTTCCTCCCGGCGTATCCTCGATGCTAACTCCCTTCTGTTGCAGCTCGGCGCGGATACGATCAGCTTCCTGCCAATTTTTTTCTTTGCGCGCGCGATCGCGCGCGCCAATCGTCGCTTCGATATCGGTTAATTTCACGTCGCTGGTGCGCAGCCAGCGCTCTTTTTTGCGCTCGAAGTAGCCCTCGTGAAGCAATCCCAAGGTGTCACACATGGCGCGCAGCGCGCTCACTCTCGCTTCGATGCCTTTGGTCTTCTTTTCATCGAGCAGCCGGTTCAACGCCCGCACCTCGTCGAAGATCAGCGCGAGCGCCCGCGGTGCGTTACAGTCATCGTCCATTTCTTGACGGAAGGCGTCGATTAAACCGCCATCCGGCGCTGCCTGCGTCACACCTTTGACAGCTCGCCCGGCGCGATCGATGGTTTCCCAGATGCGATCTGCGGCCTTGCTCGCCTCTTCCAAACCGTCGCGCGAAAAATCCATTGGGTTGCGGTAATGGCTCGACAGAAAATAATGACGCAGCGCAACCCCGTCGAAGTCATGCAATATCTCACCAATGGTGAAGAAATTCCCCAAAGATTTGGACATCTTTTCCTGGTTGATATCGAGAAATCCATTATGTATCCAGTAGCGCGCCAGCGCCTGCCCTCTGGCTCCTTCCGACTGGGCAATCTCGTTTTCATGGTGTGGAAAGATCAAATCCCGCCCGCCGCCGTGAATATCGAATGGCTGCCCGAGGTATTTGGTACTCATTGCAGAGCATTCAATGTGCCAACCCGGTCGGCCAGGTCCCCAGGGGCTATTCCAAGTTGGCTCGCCGGGCTTGCTGGATTTCCATAGGGCGAAGTCGAGGGGCGATTTCTTGCGCAGGTCGACTTCGACGCGCGCGCCGGATTCCAACTCATCAAGCTTTTTGCGCGACAGCTTGCCGTAATCCGCAAAGCGACTGACCTCGTAGAAGACATCCCCGTCAACTCGATAGGCGATCCCCTTCCGCTCAAGGTTTTCGATCAGCGCGATAATTTCGCTGAGGTGCTCCGTCGCCCGCGGCTCGCGGGTTGGGCGCAGCAATCCTAAGGCCTCGCCATCGCGGTGGAACTCGTCAATATAGCGCTCGGTGATCGTCTCGCAGCTAACCTTTTCGGCGTTGGCTTTGTTGATGATCTTGTCATCGACGTCGGTGAAGTTGCGCACGAAGGTGACGTCGTAACCGATGAACTTCAGGTAGCGATAAATGATGTCAAAGGTCAGCAGCGAGCGGGCGTGACCGATATGCGACGAGTCATAGACCGTCATACCGCAGACGTACATCCGCACCTGCCCCGGCGTTAGCGGGACAAACTCTTCCTTTTCACCGCTTAAAGTGTTGAAAATTTTCAGGGCCATTGTCGAGAGTTATTTTATCTTACGGATCAGGGTTTTATTTGCAAGCTAAACTGCGTTTATGCTTGCTTAGAAAGCGAAAAAAGCATACAGAATCCTATGAATTTTGCTAAACCCTACGAAGATTTGCGCGAATTTGTTGCCGAGCTGGACAAGCACGAAAAGCTCTACCGGATACACAAAGAGATCAACAAAGATAACGAGCTGCAGCCCTTGGTGCGCTGGCAATACCGCGGCGGCATCGCCGAAGAAAAACGCCGCGGTTTTCTTTTCGACAACGTCACCGACGGCAAAAAACGAAAATATAACTGCCGCGTGTTGGTCGGCGGCCTTTCGGGCTCGGAAGCGATCTACGCGATGGGCCTAAAATGCGCGCCGGAAGAGGTGCCCGATCGCTGGATTTACGCGTTGGAACATCTCGTCCCGCCGGTGATGGTCGACAGCGGACCGGCCCAGGAAGAAGTCCATCTGGGCACCGACGTTCTCGCCCACGGCGGCTTGCAAGAATTCGCCATTCCGATGTCGACGCCGGGCTTCGACAACGGCCCCTACATCACCGCTGGCCATTGGATCACCAAAGATCCGGAAACCGGCCAGAGAAACGTCGGCAACTATCGTGGCCTGATCAAAGGCAAAGATCGCTGCGGTCTCATGACCGGCACGCCGCAGGATTTGACCAATCAATGGGAAAAAGCCCGCAGGATGGGCAAGCCGCTCGAAGTCGCCATTGTCGTGGGAACCATCCCAGTTGTATCCTACGCCGCGACGCAGAAAGTTCCGCCCGACGTCGATGAGATCGCACTTGCCGGCGGTCTCCAGGGTGCGCCTGTGAAACTGATCAAGTGCAAGACCGTCGATCTTGAGGTGCCAGCCACTTCGGAAATCGTCTTGGAAGGCATTATTTCGACGAAATATATGGAAGAGGAAGGCCCCTACGGCGAGTCCATGGGTTACATCGACCCGCGCACGTTGAGCTTCGTCTTCGAATTAAAATGCGTAACGCACCGCAAAGATCCCATTTGGGTGTCGATTATTAGCCAGGTCACACCGAGCGAAAGCTCGAAAATCAAAGCCATGGGCATGTCGACGTTGATCAAACGCTACCTGCACAAGAAGGGCTTCGATACAGTGCACGACGTGCATTTGATCGAACCGCTGGTCAATCTCCGTCCCTACGTCGCGGTGAGCTTGAAGAAGCGCAACGATCAAGAACCTTGGGACGTCATGCAGGGCATTCTCGACTATGGCGACCGCGTTGGCAAAATGGTCGTCGCCGTCGACGAAGACATCAATATAAAAGATCCCGTGGCGGTGACCTGGGCGATTACCCACCGCTCCCAGCCGCATAAGGATTTCAAAATCATGCCCGACCGTCCCTTCGGCGCTACGCCCATCGGCATGGTGGCGACCCATCCGTCGAGCCGCTATGACAACTGCGAGTCGTCGGTATTGATCGACGCCACTCGCAAGGCCGACTTTCCGCCGCTGTCGCTGCCAAAGAGAGAATTCATGGTGCGCTCCAAAGAGCTTTGGGAAGAACTTGGCTTACCCAAACTCGAACCGCAAGAACCCTGGCATGGCTACTTGATGGGCTATTGGCCCGAAGACTTATCCCAGGAAGCCGACCTGGCGGCCCAAAGCGAGCACGAAAAAGTTTGGGAGAAACTTGCCCAGACCCGCGCCGAAGTCGGCGAAGGCGACACGATTAAAACCATGCGCGCCCGCTGGGGCAAAACCCACTCGGGCAGATCGGTGTAAGTCATGAAACGCAAACTAACATTGAACATAAACGGCCAGGAGCACGAAGTCGAAGTCGAGGCCAATCGGCTGCTGCTCCAAGTGCTGCGCGACACCATTGGGTTAACCGGCACCAAAGAAGGCTGCAGCATCGGCGTCTGCGGCGCCTGCAGCGTCATCCTCGATGGCCGCCTGGTCAGCTCTTGCTTGACCTTGGCCGCCGGCTGCGAGGGCAAAAAGATCGAGACCATTGAAGGCCTGGCCAAAGACGGCAAGCTCCATCCGCTGCAACAGGCGTTTATTGAATACGGCGGCTTCCAATGCGGCATCTGCACGCCCGGCCAAATCATGGCGGCCAAAGCGCTGCTCGACGAAAACCCCAAGCCGACCGAGGACGAAGTCAAAGAATGGATGTCCGGCAACCTCTGCCGCTGCACGGGTTATTACAAAATCCTCGAAGCGGTGATGGCAGTGGTAAATAACAAGATCGATCCCAATTTCGAATTCCGTAAACGACAGGTCACGGCAAAGATCCAAAGCTTGGATGTGTACAAGCCGGTGGCGAAGACGAGGTGAGCCGCCGAATTGGGGTGACTTAGCTCGCCCTGAGCGAAGCGAAGTGCCTTTAAGAAAAATATCTCGCACAGAGGCGCAGAGCTCGCAGAGGGTTCGGAATCGGACCGAACCACGAAACACACGAAAGGCACGAAAAAAATAATGTCCGCAATTTACCTTTTCGTGTCGTTCGTGTGTTTAATGGTTTGATATTCCGAGCTCTGCGTCCTCTGCGCCTCTGCGCGAGAAAAATCCGAGATCCATATGTCTAAACCAGAAAAATTCTCCGTCGTCGGCAAGCGCGTGCAGCGCATCGAAGGCTTTGACAAAGTCACCGGCGATTCGCAGTACATCGCCGATATTTTTCTTCCCGGCATGCTGGTCGGTAAGGTGCTGCGCAGCCCCTACCCGCACGCGCGCATTCGCCACATCGACACCGGCAAAGCTGAGAAACTCCCCGGTGTGCGCGCCGTGGTGACCGCCGAAGACACCATCAAGCGGCCCTGGGGCGCGTTTTTTGCCGATCAGTATATTCTCTCCGTCGGTAAGACCCGCTACGTCGGCGAAGAGGTCGCCGCCGTAGCGGCCATCGATCCGGATATCGCCGAGGAAGCCATCGATTTAATCGAAGTCGACTGGGAACCACTGCAGGGCGTGTTTGACGCCGAAGAGGCGATGAAAGACGGCGCGCCGCTGGTGCACGACGACAAGCCGAATAATATCGCCATGCACTTGGACCTGGAGCGCGGCAACATCGCTCAGGCGTTCGCCGAATCCGACGTCATCGTCGAAGACACGTTTACCAGCATGCCGCAGTGGCACTGCTCGATCGAAACCATCGGCAGCGTCGCCGACTATGCGACCAGCGGCAAATATACCATCTACATGAACACCCAGACGCTGTTTAATGCGCGCTATCGCATCGCCACAGCGCTGGGCGTCCCTGAGACCGACGTGCGCATCATTCAAAGCGCCGTCGGCGGCGGCTTCGGCGGCAAATCCTGTGACGACAACAACGCGCTGGTGGCGGCTGTGCTATCGAAGAAAGCACGCAAGCCGGTGAAGCTTATTAATACCCGCGAGGAAGAATTTCTCGCCGGTTGTCGGCCGCGGGTCTTCATGAAAATCCGAGTGAAAATGGGTTTCAAAAAAGACGGCCGCATCCGCGCCAAAGAATTGGACGTCATCGCAGACAATGGCGCCTACTCGGCCAAAGCTCCGGCGATCACCGGTGTCGCCGCCATGCGCCACGATACTTGCTACAAGTATTCCGACGTCAAGCTCCAAGCCCGACTGGTCTACACCAACAAAGTGCCGACCGGCGCTTTTCGCGGCTTCGGCAATCCGTCGGCAGAATGGGCCGTGGAGCAGGCGCTGGATTTGGGCGCGCACAAGCTTGGCATCGATCCATTGGAACTAGCCCGCATGAACGCCGCCGAAGTCGGCTACGTCTCGCCCCACGGCAATCGCGTCACGAGCTGTGAATTAAAGCAGTGCTTGGACATGACCGAAAAAATGATCGGCTGGCGAGAAAAGCAGGCCAGCAAAAAGCCCAACACCGGCCTCGGCCTCGCCTGCACGGTGCACGTCAGCGGCAAGCGCCACTTCGGCGACTACGACGGCAGCTCGGCGACGATTAAAATCAACGAAGACGGCAAGGCGCTGATCTTGAGCGGCGAGGGCGAATGCGGCCAGGGCGTGCACACCGCCATGTGCCAAATCGCTGCGGAAGAATTGGGCATCCCGGTCGAAGACGTGGAAATTTCCCGCGCCGACACCGACTTGACGACCTTTTGCCTCGGCGCCTTCGCCAGCCGCTTGACCTACGTCAGCGGCAACGCGGTGAAGAACGCCGCCACCAACGTCAAGCAGCAGCTTTTCGAACAAGCCGCCGAGATGCTCGAAGCCAACCCGGCCGATTTGGAATCGCACGATGGCAAGATTTTCGTCAAAGGCAACCAAGCCGGCAAATCGTTCACGGTTTCCGACGTCGCCCGCGCCCGCCTGTTTCGCCACAACGGCGCGCCGATCGTCGGCTCCGGCAGCTTCGACGCCGACTCGGTACTGCCCGACAGCACGCGCTTCGGCAACGAGTCCGGCGCCTACAACTACGGCGCCCAAGCCGCGCACGTGCACGTCGATCCGGAAACCGGCAAAGTGACGATCTTAGATTTCGTCGTCGCCTCCGACTGCGGCACGGTGATCTATCCCCTCGGCGCCGAAGGCCAGGTCGAAGGCGGCCTGGCGCAGGGCATCGGTTACGCGCTCACCGAAGGTTTGCAGTTCGACGAAGGGCGGCCGGTCAATCCGAATTTCTCGGATTACCGCATCCCGTCCATGCGCGACATGCCGCCGCTGCAGCACGCCTTCGCCGACTCCTACGAGCCAACCGGCCCGTTTGGCGCCAAGGGCCTGGGCGAGCTAAACATGGACCCGACGGCAGCGGTCATTAATAATGCAATCTTCGACGCCGTCGGCGTGCGGGTGAAAACATTACCGATCACACCGGAGAAAATACTAAAGGCACTGAAAGAGAAGCAAGAGCAAAAGTAAAAGTATCACCACGAAGGAGGACACGAAGAACACGAAGGAAGAATAATATCCTGCTCCGAACTTCGTGTCCTTCGTGTCTTCGTGGTGAATAATTTCTGGCATTTTCACTCACGAGCACCAACATGATCAGATTCGATTACCAAGAACCCACGACCCTCAAAAAAGCCATCGCGCTGCTCGAAAAACACGGCGACGACGCCCGCGCCATCGCCGGCGGCACGTCACTGTTGATCATGATGCGCCAGCGCCTGCTGATGCCCAAAGTGGTCGTCAGCCTGGCGCGTATTCCAAAATTCGACACGATTACGTTCAATGCCAAAACCGGTCTGCGCATCGGTGCCGGCGCGCGCCATCGCGACGTGGAATTATCTCCGGCCATCAAGGAGCACTATCCCCTGCTCCATGAGACCTTTCACAAAGTCGCCCAGCCGCGCATCCGCAACATGGGCACCATCGGCGGCAATCTCGCCGCCGGCGATCCATTGACCGACCCGGGCGCAAGCCTGATCGCACTCGATGCCGAAGTGGTGCTCGCCGGGAGCAAAGGCTCACGGACTGTGAAGCTAGATGAATTTTTCGTGGACTACTATCAAACCGCTCTAGAACCGGGCGAGCTGCTGACCGAAATCCGCGTACCACCACCGGCACGCAAGGGCTGGTCACACATCAAATTCACACCGCGCAGCGTTGAAGACTTCGCTACGGTAGGCGTGGCCGTGACCGCCAGTGCCTCTAAAGGCGTCTGCGACGATGTCCGAATCGGTTTGAATTCCATTGCCTCGACGATCATCCACGCGAAAAAGACGGAGGACGTCTTGCGAGGCAAGACGATCAACGAAGAATTGCTCCGGCAGGCGGGCGAAGTCGCGGTCACCGAAGTGGACCCCAGCGACGACAACCGCGGCTCTGCGGAATACAAGCGAGAGATGGTCAAAGTCTTGGTTCGCCGCGCCGCGCAGGAAGCATTGCAGCGCGCCCGCTAACTACTTTTGCCTATCACTGCGGTCCTGGCGTAAGAAAGCGGCTATCCTATAATTTTAACACAAGGAGAATCTCTATGATCAAACTTTACGATTTCAAGTCGTCGCCCAACTGCCAGCGGGTGAAAATCGTCTTGGCAGAAAAGAATCTGCCCTACGAGGTCGTCCCCATCGATTTGCAAAAGAAAGAGCAGAAAGCACCTGAATATTTAAAGATCAACCCGTACGGTAAAGTGCCGGCGATGACGGACGACGCGACCATGCTTTACGAGTCGCTGGTCATCAACGAATACTTGGACGAGAAGTATCCGAACCCGCCGCTTATGCCCAAGGACCCAGCGAAGCGAGCGAAGGGACGAATCCTAATCGATTACGGCATGGCCCATTTCGACAGCGCCTACCAGAAGCTGCGTATGGAGCTGATGAAAGACGCCAAAGAGCAGAGCCAACCGCTCATCGACGGCGCCAAGGCCGATTTGAAGAAACTCTTGCAGCGCTTCGAAGATGAGCTTGGCAATCAGGACTACATGCTCGGCGACTTTTCCCTGGTCGATGCCGACTTGCTGCCCCGCTTCACGCGCCTTGAGGGCTTCAAAGTCCTGCCCGATCCGTCCATGCCGAAGATGGCCAAATACATGGAACGTATGAAAGCACGGCCTTCGGTTATGGCGATCTTGTAGCAACCCCGAAGAAGAATGCTTCGACAAGCTCAGCATGAACGGATGGCGAGATTCCGTTCGCCCTGAGCTTGTCGAAGGGCTCCGAGCCTTTTTTGCGCGACTTCTCACCTCTTATCAGTTCCGCCGTTTCAGCTTTATTACGCCCTCTCATTCACCGCCTCGATAAGGCGGCCCTCGCAAAATATTCCGGCAACCTTGCGTTCACCGGCCTACGCGCGCGCGTCGCGGTCCATTTCCAAGACTACGCGATCCCCCATGTATTTGCCGACAACGAAGATGATCTATTCTTCGCCCAAGGATTTTTGCACGCTCAAGAGCGGCTTTGGCAGATGGAGTCCATGCGGCGATTCCTGTCAGGGCGGATCGCGAAGATTCTACCGCTGAGCGCAAAGAATGCCGTGGAAAATGACTATTTCATGCGCTTGATCGGCATTGGCCAATCGGCCCGGAGCTGCGAACTGCTCCTCGACGAAACCATCCGCCGCCACCTCGACGCCTACGCCGCCGGCGTCAATAGCTACATTGAGCAATGCGGCAGGAAACTTCCCTGGGAGTTTCGCCTGCTGCGCTACACTCCCGAACCGTGGCAGCCGCTCGATTCCTTGGTGATCGGCAAGGGCTTCGCATTGCTACTCTCCACTGCCCTCTACACACGCCTCAACTGTATTGCGCTGGCGCAAAAGCTGGCGCCGGAGCCGGAAAAGCTGCGCGCCCTTTGGCCTGACACCTCGCCGCGGGAAGCCACGATAACTCGCGCGCTCTGGAGTGGCACCGAAGATCTATGGCGGTTCACCAGCGGCAGTTGGGCAACGACGCCTTGGCACAGCACCGGCCACGGCAGCAACAATTGGGCGGTTGCCGCGCGGCGTTCCTCTACCGGTCATGCGCTATTATGCAACGACCCACACCTGCGCTTCGGCCTGCCGGCCATGTTTTACCTCATGCACTTGCGTGCCGAGGCGAGCGGCTACAAAGTGTGGGGCGCGTCAATACCCGGTTTGCCCTACGTCCATTTGGGCCATAACAGTCAAATCGCCTGGGGGGTCACCGCCGCTTTGTGCGACGACGTCGAGCTCTACCGCGAAGACGTGCACCGGGTCGATGGCCGTCTCTATCGGGCGGCAAACGATTGGCTGCCCTTCGGAACCCGCGAAGAGGTTTTCAACGTGCGCGGACACGCGCCGGTCAAACGCACCATTCGCACGACCCGCCACGGCCCGGTCATCAGCGACTTCGACCAAACGCAAAATCAAGAAGGTGTCATCGCGCTGCGCTGGATTGCCCACGAGCCGAGCCAGGAGTTCCGCGCCGCCTACGGAGTCAATCGCGCACGCAACTGGCAGGAATTTCTCGACGCGCTGACGCAACATAGCGCGCCCTGCCTTAACTACGTCTACGCCGATCGCGCCAACAACATCGGCTATGCGCTGGCGGGTAAAGTGCCGCAGCGCGCTGGCGCGAATACGCGGCTCGTTGTCGATGGCAGCAGAGACGACAACGAATGGCATGGCTTTATCCCGTTCGCCGAGCTGCCGCGACTTTACAATCCGCCCGACGGGATGGTGGCCTCGGCGAATAATCGCATCGTCGGCGGTAACTATCCCCATTCGCTGGCGCAGTTCGCCGAACCGTCGCACCGGATTCGCCGCATCGAAGCACTGCTCCAGGCCGACCCACGGTTGACGCTGCAAGACATGGCAGCAATCCAGATGGACACGCTATCGCTGCATGCGCAAGAAACAGTGCAGACACTGAGCGAAGATCTGACCCGCGCAGCGGAGCTTCATCCGGAACTAGCCGACATGGTCGCGCGCCTGCTCACGTGGGATGGCAACTGCCAGGCGCAGAGCGTCGAGGCGTCGTTGTTCCACGTCTGGCACCACCGCATGATGGCCAATCTATTGACGCCGACGCTGGGCGAAGCGCTGTTTCGCTCCTACGTTGAGATTTTGAATCAATGCATCGAACCGCCGGCAGGCATCTTAGCCCAACCCGATTCGCTCTGGTTTGCGCAGTGCTCGCGCCAGGAGATCGTAGCGCGCTCGCTGCAGGAAGCGGTGGAGGCTTTGGCCGATCGCTTCGGGGTAAACCCAAGCCGTTGGAGCTGGGGTAGACTGCACCGTTTGCGCCTGCAACACGCGCTCGGGCGCTATTCCCTCCTGGGCGGAGTGGTCAACCTGGGCCCGTTCGCGTCTCCTGGTGATGGTATGACGGTCAACGCCGGTAACTACCAACACTCCAACCCCTATGATCACTTCATCGGTGCCGCCCTGCGCATGATCGTCGCTACGGGCGACTGGAGCGCATCTGGTTTTGTCATCGCCGGTGGCCAATCGGGTCACCCCGCCTCACCCCACTATCGCGATCAGCTGGAACTTTGGCGCCGCGGACAAACAGTTAAATTCGGTTTGGAAGATATCCGACCAACGGGCGATTGCTTGATTATTTCTCCATGCTAGGCTTGATAACCACGGACGGCTCTAAAGCGATTGACGGAAATTTACCCAACGAGAGCCTCACGCATGCCAAAGGACACAAATGCCGATTAAGCTGCTGCTCGCTGATGACGAAACGCTTTTCCGCCAAAGCCTGCGAGTTTTGCTCGAGACCGGGACCACTTCTAAAGTCGTCGCTGAGGCGTCCAACGGCCAAGAGGCAGTGATCGTGGCCCGCGAAGCCAAGCCCGACTTGGCCCTGCTCGACGTCGATATGCCCAAAATGGATGGCACCAAGGCCGCTAAGTTGATCTCCATCAACATCATCCGTGAGAGCCACCCCCAACTTGGGGCATTGACTCTCCTGATAATTTACGCGATAAAGCTCCAACTTTTTTAGAATATCTTTGTGCCAGCTACGTCCAAAAAAGGGAGGTGTCTGTCGTGAGAACGAAACCGTATTTGCCCCTCAGTCTATTGGCTGCTGCCGTTATATTTTTGACGGGCTACAGCAGTGCCTTGGCCATCGGCATTGGCGATAAAGCGCCAGACTTCGAGCTCGACAGCACCAAAGGTGGCAAGCTGAAGCTCAGTAGCCTCAAAGGAAAAAACGTTCTGATCAACTTCTACGTTCTCGATTTCAGCCCCACCTGAATCAAAGATCTGAATGCGTCCGGTTCGGACGACTACAAGCAGTTTACCGGTGAAAACACTGAAGTCGTGGGGATCAGTGCCAACGCTCCCTTCTCTCAGAAAGCCTTCGCGGATTTTGAGCCGTTGTCAATAGGTGTGTAAAAAGATACTAGGCGGCGACCCTCATCTCTTTGCCATTGTCATACTTCGTCCCGCGCGCTACTTTTCCGACAAGCTGTGGTGCGTTCAGTTTGCGGAAGCTCTT
>VGTH01000074.1 GCA_016874755.1 Deltaproteobacteria bacterium
CCGAAGCCGTCGACCTCGCCCGCGAAGGCGGCACCACGGTGCGGCGCAAACCGGAAGAGATCTACGACAACACGTTTGTCAACAACTTGGAGAAGAGCGGGTTTTTGAAAGAGATTTGGGGGAGTGAGAACTATCGGCGGTAGTTCAACGTCCCTGCGCCTTGCGCAAAAAGCTCATGTCCTCCAAATCGTCCGGCGTAAACGTCTTAGCGACTTTCAAAGTCTCGCGGTAAATCTCGATTTCTTTTTCTACTGCGGCGCGCGGTTTCGTGCCGTCTTTGCTGTAGCCCAGCATCTGTGAGGTGAATGCTTTCTCCGCCAGTGGCATGTCGAGCTTGTGATAGGCCGCAACATACTCGACGACTTCTTTGCGGTTGGCCGGGTTGACGATGTAGTTCATCGTGCGGTGCAGCGCCGCGATCATGCCCTGCACTTTCTGCGGGGTTTTCTTCATAGTCTCCACCGAACTGACAAGCCCGATAAAGCTCAACGGCGCGTAGGCGCGCGCGTCGGCCAATTTCGTGTAACCCTTTGCCTCCAACTCTTCGACATAGGGCGGCGGTAAAATACTCGCCGCGACTTTTTTGCTGGTGAGCGCTTTGATCATGCTATCGACAAGCTGCAGCCCGAGCATCGTCACCTTGCCGCCGTCCAGCCCGTGGGCACGCAGAATTGCGCTGGTCGACATGCCAGTGGCATCGGTCAATGCATTAACGCCGATGGACTTGCCGGCCAGATCTTGCACCGACTTGATCTCGGGCTGGCCCATCAGCACGTGCACGGGGTCCTGCTGCACGTAGAACACCCGACGCAGCGCGATGCCGCGCATGATCGCCGAGGTCGCCGCGCCGGTGGTCGACGAAAAATCCAACTCGCCGGCGATCAACGCCGCAATCGCGGTCGGCGGCGCCATGATGACCAGTTGCGGTTCGATCTGTTCGGCGGCGAAGAAACCTTTATCCTTGCCGAAGTAGTAGGGCATGATCGACAGACTCTGTGACGGCACATGGATCGTGACCCGAGTCGGTGCCGAAGCGGCAAGGGCCACCGAACCCAGCGGCCAAGCGATAACAATGGCAAGAATAACTGCAACAATGAACATGGTTTCTCCAATCGCAGCGGGCACGAGCAATCGCGCGCCCATGTTTACTTGTGAAATCGATTGGCTGCTTTTGCGGCGACCTCTTTCACGGCCGGCAGCGGACAAAAACCCTGCGACTCGACCGCGAACACGGGATTGAACTTGCTGCGGAAGTTTTCCAAGCCGATGATCGCCGCCAATTCAACCAGCTCTTCCTCTGAATAATGTTTCTTCAAGCGACTAAAAAACTTATCGGTCACGCGCTTGTTCGTGTAGGTCATGCGCTCGCACAGTTCCAGCGCTAGTTTCTCGCGAACCGAGAACACCGAGCTCTTCCTGTAATCGCCCAGTGCCGCCTCGACTTTTTCCGGCGACGCCCCATGTTGCATCCCACTGGATGCATTGATGTCGAGTCAATATGGACAACCGTTGATGCTCGCCGCCTTCATGCACAACAAATGGCGCAGGTCGGCAGGAATCAACCCTGAAGCGAGTATGCCGGCTTGCAGCGCCTGCACCCCTTGCTGAATAGTCGGACGGACGCCGTAGACCCACGCCGTGTTGAGCACCGAGCCGTACTGTTTTTCCTGCGCCTCGAACGTCTTGCGAACTGCTTCAGATGCCGACTCTTTCGAAACGCCCTTAATACGCAGCATAGTAAGTCCTCCTCCGTAGGGGACGGTCGCGACCGTCCCCCTGCAATTTAAGCAGCTTTGCCGCGGTGCCGCCGAGCATGTCCTCTTTGATGGAACTCGCTAGCGGCAAACCTCGTATGTGCTTGACGTACTCGTTCATCCCGCCGGCGTTCTTTCCTTGCACCGGATCGCTGGCATTGAAATTCTGCGGGTAGTCCGTCGCGAAGACAAGCCGCTCGGGCTTGATGACTTCGAGAGCGCAGCGCAGCGCGATCGGACTGCCTTCGAAGCCCGCCATGTCAAAATAGAGCAAATCGAAATAGTCATCGAAGTGCTTGGGCAGCTTAAAGCGATAGGAGGAGCGCGAGATGCGCTCTTTGTAACCGGCCAGGCCGCCGCCAAAATGGGCGAAGACAAACTGCAAATCGGGATAGCGCTCCAACACCCCGCCGGCGATCAGCCGAGTCACCGCCACGCCCAAATCGAACTCGCGTGTAAGAATGACCGGTAGCATGTAGTCGAGCATGAGCGAATAGCCCTTGGGGCCGAGGGCGGGATGAACAAAGATCGGCACCTTGAGCTTGTTCACCAAATCGTAAAACGGCGCGAACTCCTTCGCGTCGAGCGAAAGGCCTTCGCTTTGCGATGAGATCGTCACACCCTTCAACCCAAGCCCCACGGCGCGCTCCACTTCCGCCAACGCCTCGGCACCGCCGAGGGGCGGCACATGCGCCAAACCGACGATGCGCTCGGGAAAATCCTTTTGCGCCCGCGCCGTGCAGTCGTTTAACAACCGGCAGTTCTCCAGCGTCGTATCCCAGCCAAGGATCGAAGTCATGACCGAAATATCGATACCGCCGCGATCCATGTCCGCGATCTGCGCTTGCAGATCGAACAACTGCGAGTGAATCGACGCGTCGCCCTGCCTCACCGCAACTTTGTTGTCGGTCTTCATGCCGAGCTTTTGCCCCAGCTCGACGGGGATGTAGTGATGTTCGAAATCGATAACCATTTTGTCCGTGTCTATCTTCGCACGAAAGCCTTGCGTGATCCGCTCGGATTCTTGTCACCACGAAGGACACGAAGGCAAGAAAGATTCTTTGTCCGAACTTCGTGCTCTTCGTGTCGTTCGCGGTGAGCCTTTTCACCGCGGATGCTTCGCCGTGCCCGCCCAGCCGGTCTCTGAAATATCGATGATCACACCGTCCGGCGCGCTGTACTTCACCTCAGCATTCACATGCCGCGGCAACTCCCGCCCCAAACCCAGGGCGTCGTTGATGTCGTTGCGGATCGGCGCCCCAGCAGCGTTCAGTTTCTCATGCGCCGATGCAATGCTGTCAACTTCGAAGCCAATATGGTGCAGCCCCGTGTACTCTTTGCCCTGCGACACGCCGGCGGTCTGATCGTTTTTGAATTTGAGCACGGCAAAGTTGATATCACCGTCGGTCAAATGAAAGCCAACGGCACCCGGGCTGTTGATCTTGGCGATCTCACGCAGGCCGAAAACCTCGATGTAAAACTTGGCCGTCGCCTCCGGGTCCAGAGTCGCAATCGCGATATGCTTGATCTTAGCCATAACTCCTCCGTAAACGAGCCTTAACGCAAGATTGACAAAAGCGCCAGTCGCCCTCACTCCCTCGATACGCGCTTCGCGCTACTCGGGATAGTCGGATGTAGAGCCGGTTTCCCCGAGTAAGCCCGAAGGGCTGTATCGAGGGGGCAATCTTGCACACATTGCACCGCGCCGTTAAAGTAAAATTTCAATGTTAGCCAAGCGAATCATTCCCTGCCTCGACGTCAAAGCTGGACGGGTTGTTAAAGGTGTGAAGTTCTTAGAGCTGCGCGACGCCGGCGACCCGGTCGAAATTGCGCGTATCTACGACCGTGAGGGCGCCGACGAACTGACCTTTCTCGACATCACCGCGTCGCACGAGCAGCGCGGCATTATTCTCGACGTGGTCGCGCGCACCGCCGATCAAGTCTTCATGCCGCTCACCGTCGGCGGCGGCATTAACAAACTAGACGACATCCGCGCCCTGCTCACGGCCGGCGCCGACAAAGTGTCGATCAATACCGGCGCGGTAAATCGTCCGGAGTTTGTCCGCGAAGCAGCGGAAAAATTTGGCAGCCAATGCATCGTCGTCGCCATCGACGCCAAACGGGTCGGCGACCACTGGGAAGTCTTCACCCACGGCGGCAGAAATCCGACTGGGATCGATGCGGTCGAATGGGCCGCGCGCATGGAGAGCTACGGCGCCGGCGAGATTCTCTTAACCAGCATGGACCGCGACGGCACCAAGATTGGCTACGACCTGCCGCTGACGCGAGCGATTTCGGACCGCGTCGGCATCCCGGTCATCGCCTCCGGCGGCGTCGGCAACCTAGAGCATATCTACCAAGGCTTCACCGAAGGCCACGCCAGCGCAGCCCTGGCTGCTTCGATCTTTCACTATCAAGAATATTCCATCGGGGAGTGCAAGAAGTATCTAAAAGACCGCGGCATCCCGGTGCGGATTTAATAAATTCATTTAACCACAAGGAGCACAAAGGGCAAAAAGGGCGCGACACATCGCGTCCCACATTCGTAATTCTTTTTCGCGTTCTTTGCGGTTAAATTCTCCGGGTTCCGAGTCCAGGCGCGCAGCGCCTTTCGTGCCACTTGTGATCTTCTGTGGCCAAATCTCTTGCCCCGATTCGGTTGCGGCTCTGCCGCACAAGGCCCTTACTTTCCAAACAGCGCGCGTTTGCGCGGTGGGTCGTAGAACGGCAGCGGCACGACGGTGACGGGCGCGGTTTTGCGCGTGTACTCGATCAGCACTTCCATGGTCAACTTGGAACCGGGCCGGGTGCAGTCTTGGCGCACGGTGGCGAGCGCGATGTATTTTTTTAGCGCTGGCGACCATGCGCCGGTGGTGGCATGGCCGACCTGCAAGCCGTTGCGATAGAGCGGCACCACGCTGCGCCACGCCGCGGCGGGGAACTGCGGCGGCAAGCCGACTTCTTGAAACAGGCTTTCATAAGCGGGCAGGTCAATTTCCAAACCAACAATCTGCCGCGGCGAGCCCTGCGCCTTTTCTTCGAGCAGCGCCTTTCTGCCGACGAAATGTTCTTTGTTCAAGTCCACCGTCCAACCAAGACCGATCTCGTAGGGGGAATACTGCTGCCCAGGACTCATCGCTCGATCGGTGCCGATGTAGTCGACCTCTAAGAGAATAAATCCCGCTTCCAAGCGCGCGACATCGAGGGCCATCAAGCCAGTTGGCTTGATGCCGAACTGTTTGCCGGCGTCCAGTAGAATGTCCCACGTCTGCGGCGCCGATGCAGCGCCGAGCCAGATTTCATAACCCAAATCGCCCGTGTAGCCCGTGCGCGAGACAATGACGTCGACATCTTGGATTTTTCCTTGGGTCAAGCGAAAGAAGCGGAGCCTGCCGATGTCGACGTTAAGGACACGCTGAAGAATCTTGTAAGCGTTGGGCCCCTGGAGCGCCAGCGCGGCAAACTGCTCTGAGACCTCCTTGATGTCGATATCCATGCCCTTAGCGTTGAGCGACAGCCAGCGCACGCTTGGCTCGGCGAGATTAAAGCGGCAGTGATTTTCCCCGAGGCGAAACACAGTGCCGTCTTGAATCACTTTGCCTTCGTTGTCGCAGATGCAGCCGTAGAGCGCCTGGCCGACGGCGCACTTGGCCGCGTCGCGGGTGATCACGCGATTGACCAAACGCAATGCGTCCTCGCCAGTGACGTCGTATTTGTACAACGGCGAAATATCGATCAGCCCTGCGGTGTTGCGGATCGCATGATACTCGTAGTCGTGCATCACATCGTAGGAGCTGGCGACTAAATAGCCGGACCAGGTGCGCCAGTTGTGGCTGGCGCACAGCGGCTCGGTGCGAGAGTGAAAGGGTGTGCCGATGGGCATTTTTTATTTTGGATTTTCGATTTTAGATTTTAGATTGTCGGAAATGTTCGCTTCACATTGACTTCGCAAACGAAATTACCAAATATGACCTTTTAAGCAAATCATGTCGACTTCCCAATACGATGCCATCATCATCGGCGGCGGCCATAACGGCCTCACCACCGCTGCCTACCTCGCCAAGGCCGGCAAAAAAGTCGTCGTGCTCGAACGGCGTCACGTGCTCGGCGGCGCCGCGGTGACCGAAGAAATCTACCCGGGCTTCAAATATTCCGTCTGCTCCTACGTAGTGAGCCTCTTGCGCCCGGAAGTTATTCGCGAGCTGGAGCTGCCGCGCTACGATCTGGAAATCATCCCCCTCGACAGCACGCTCACGCCGATGCCCAATGGCGACCATCTCTTTCGCTGCGGCGATCACGCGCTGACGCGGCGCGAGCTGGCGCGCCATTCGCCCACCGACGCTGAGGCGTATGAAGAATACGGCCCACTGATGGTGCAGATGGCGATGGCAGTGAAACCGCTACTCGGCACGATTCCGCCGGAGCCGACGACTCTCAAGCCGCAGGGTCTTTTTGGCCTGGCCAACGTCGGCAAACACTTCAAAGGCCTCGGCGACAAACTGCTTTTTGATTTGACCAAGCTCATGACCATGAGCTCCGCCGATTTTCTCGACGAGTGGTTCGAGACCGATGTTTTGAAAGCGACCATGTCGGCAAGCGGCATCATTGGCACGTTCATGGGGCCGCGCTCGCCGGGCACGGCCTACGTGCTCTTGCATCACTATATGGGTGAGCTGGACGGCGCCTTTCGGTCGTGGGGCTTTGCGCGCGGCGGCACCGGCGCGATCAGCAACGCAATTGCCGATGCGGCGCGCCACTTCGGCGCCGAGATTCGCACGCAAAGCCCGGTCGCCAACGTCCTGATCAAAAATGGCCGCGCCTGCGGCGTCGTGCTGCCGAATGGCGACGAGCTGCAAGCCAAAACAGTCGTCTCGAGCGTCGATCCCAAGCGGACTTTTCTCAAGATGATCGACTCGCAGCACCTCGACAGAGAGTTCCTGCGCCAAGTCGAGAACTATAAAATTCGCGGCTCGTCGGCCAAAGTGAATCTCTCGCTCGACACCCTGCCCGATTTCACCTGCTGGCCCGGCGATGGGCCGCATTTGGACGGCGCCATCTCCATCAGTCCGAGCTTGGATTACATCGAGCGCGCCTACGACGACGCTAAATATGGCGACTACTCGCGCCATCCTTATATGGACATCATTTTACCGTCGCGGCTCGACCCTGGCATGGCGCCGCCGGGGAAACACGTCATGTCGATCTTCGTGCAATACGCGCCCTATGACTTGAAGAATGGCACCTGGCCTGAAAAACGCGAAGCCTTCGGCGATACTGTGATCGATACTTTGAGTGAGTACGCGCCCAATTTGAAGAATATTATTTTGCATCGTCAAGTCGTCACGCCGTGGGATTTGGAAAATGAGTTTGGCCTTACCGAAGGCAATATTTTTCAGGGCGAACTTACACTGGATCAACTATTTTTTCTCCGTCCGGTCGCCGGCTGGGCGAAATACCGCACGCCAATCAAGAATCTCTACATGTGCGGCTCGTGTACCCATCCCGGCGGCGGTGTCATGGCGGCGTCGGGACGCTTGGCCGCGCTAGAACTCTTAAAGGATTGGAAGCGACTTTAGTGCACAGATTACGATTTCTGGCGGTGTCCTCTGTTCTTCCCCCCTTTGAAAAAGGGGGGCAAGGGGGGATTTTCTCACCGCATGCACAGATACAAATCCCCCTCAATCTTCCTTTTTCAAAGGGGGAGGTCGCAGATTGCGGAGCTCGTCTTTAGATGGCCTCCCGACGTTACGACGCAATCGTCATCGGTGCGGGCCATAACGGGCTCATCACCGCAGCCTATCTCGCCAAAGCCGGCAAAAAAGTTCTCGTGCTTGAGCGCCGCAGTATCGTCGGTGGCATCGCCGTCACCGAAGAAATTTTTCCGGGTTTCAAGTTTTCGCCGATCGCGCACGTTGCCAACGGTTTTGCCGGCGAAGTCATCGCCGATCTCGACCTGCGCCGCCACGGTCTCGACATCCTGGCGCTCGATCCATTGCTGCTGGCGCCCACGGTCGACGGGCAGCCGCTCGTTATCCCACGCAACCCAAGCCAAGCGACCGCACAGATCGCGCGCCATTCGCAGAGTGACGCGCAAAAATACAGCGCGTTTTGTGCGCTCTTGAAAAACCTCGCTGGTTTTCTGCGCACGATCTACGATCTTTCCTGGCCGGATAAGACTACGGCAGACGAGAAACTGAACCCTTTCGAGCTGATCAAAGCCGGTCTCAAGTTTCGCGGCTTGGGCGAGAAACAGATGTATGAGTTTCTGCGCATCCTGCCGATGAGCAGCGCCGACTTACTAAACGAATGGTTCGAGAGCGATCTGCTCAAAGCGAGCCTCGCCGCCAGCGGCATGCTCGGTAGCTTCGTCGGCCCGCGCCAGCAGGGCAGTTGCTTTAACTTGCTGCAGCACCAATTGGGCGAATCCAACGGCGCCCTGCGCACGGCGGGTTTCGTCCGCGGCGGCATCGGCAATCTCACCCGGGCAGTCACGCGCGCGGCGCAGCAAGCCGGCGCAGAGATTCGCACAGGCAGCGAGGTTGTGAGAGTCACTACCAAACACGGCGCGGCGACGGGCGTGGTGCTTAGCAACGGCGACGAAATCGGCGCGCAGACAGTGATCTCGGGTGTCGGCGTCAAACGAACTTTTCAGAAACTGGTGGAACCGACATATTTGGACCCGCATTTTTTGCTCGCCGTCAAAAACATCCGCGCCCGCGGCACAGTCGCCAAGATTAACTTCGCCCTCGACGCGCTGCCGAAGTTCAAAGGCAGCGAGCCTTCCCAGCTCGCCGGCGTCATCCACATTGGCCCGACGCTAGATTATTTAGAGCGCGCCGCCGATGACGCCAAGTACGGCCGTTTTTCCAAACAGCCATTTTTGGAAATCACGATTCCGTCGCTCAGCGATCCATCGTTGGCACCTGCCGGCAAACACGTCATGTCGGTATGGATGCAGAGCGCGCCCTATCATTTGAAAGACGGCAACTGGGCCGAGCAGCGCAACGGCCTGGGTGACACGGTTGTTGGCCTCATCGAGCAATATGCCTCCGGATTTGACGAGACGATCCTCCACGGCCAGGTTCTAACCCCCTTGGACTTGGAGCAAACCTACGGCCTCGACGAAGGCCATCCCTATCACGCCGAGCTCGCCCTCGATCAACTCTTCTTCATGCGCCCCGTGCCCGGTTGGTCGCGCTATCGCACGCCAATCGAAAATCTCTATCTCTGCGGCTCAGGCACGCATCCCGGCGGCTTGAACGGCCTGTCGGGCAAGTACGCAGCGCGCGAGATTCTGAAGCGGCATTCCTAGAATCACAACCAGTGCCGTCTCACCAAGACAAATGGCAACCCTGCAAGCAACTCAGTCATATTGCTTGTACGAGAGCCCTAAACTTGTAAAATAGTCAGTATGCGTACCAAGGTCACAAAACGCGGACAAGTCTCGGTTCCTTCGGAAGTTAGAAAGAGGCTCCGCATCGACGCCAACACAACTCTCGAATGGGTCATTGAAGGCAACACGGCCAGAATCGTGCCGGTGCCTGGCGATCCCATCAGCGCCTTTCGCGGATCCGGCCCTAAGGGTTCGGTCCAACGGCTGCTCAAGGAACGCGCCCGGGATCGGCGCCGAGAAGATGGCCGTTAAGAATCTATTCGTTTTGGATACTTCTGCGCTGCTCGCTTTACGGGACAACGAGCCGGGCGCGAGTCGCGTCGACAGGCTTTTGCGTCAAGCTACACGGAAGCAATATCGGCTGCTGGCTTCTTTCATGACCCGGATGGAAGTCCTTTACATTATTTGGCGCGAAGAGGGTGAGCAGAGCGCGCGCGACGCGCTGCGACTGGTAGACTCCTTCGCCATGGATTGGGTTAGTTGCGATGCGGCCATACTTGATTGTGCCGCACGAGTTAAATCGGCCGGCGGCCTATCGCTCGCAGACAGCTGGATTGCAGCCACCGCAATCGTCCATGAAGCGACCCTTGTCCATAAAGACCCTGAATTTCAAAAGGTTTCAGATCTCTCGCAAGAATTCCTGAGACCCTAACCCGAAGTTACTCCCCTAACCGACAAACTAATCTGCTTTCTGGGTCGCGCTCTGGCCAGGGAACCTACCCGGTAACCACGCTACGTGACGTGTCATGCTGCGCCAAGCGAAGCATCTGCGGGTTCGCTTAGCGCCGTGAGCAGATTCTTCGCCTTCGGCTCATCTATAGACAGCCGCGCAGCTCGCGCATTTGACTTCGATGATCTCTCTCTACTCACGAAACTTTGAATTCAGCGTTTTCCCGTGGTAGACGCATGGGTGCGACTGCTGAAGGAACCAGCGATGAAGGTCTTCTTGGGGCTTACGGAAAACTCCTCGCCAAATGACGCGCGAATGTTTGGCCTGTTTGGCGAGCGCCTGGTCGACCTACAAAGCGTCCAGGCGCGGCGCCTCTGCGAGTCTGGGATCGATGTAGAGGTTGCTGCCGATCAGGCCTCGTTCGACTTTCCATCGATGATCGGCGCGCTGCTGACTCAAGGTGACAGCTCCCGCCAGCGCCTCGACGATTTATCCGAATATATAAATCGCGTCGGCCTGAGAAACTTGTGTGGCCCTGCCAATGAAAAAGCAGTCTACGGCGTCAACGAGATAAAGATATTGCCGCCGCTGCAAAATCCTGAAAAAAGTTTCACCATCGGTTTTGCCGACAAGGCGCGCATCGAGGCGATGCCGCCGGCGGAAATACCCACCGGCTTTTACAAACTGCCGCAAACCTTTGTCACCAACGGCGCGCCGATCGTCCTGCCGAAGTTTTCCGAAGAGGTGGATGCTGACGCCTGCTTGGCGATCGTCATCGGCAAAGCCGGCAGACGCATCGCGCCGGAAAAGGCCTGGGACTACGTCGCCGGGGTCACCTTGGTGATCGACGTGACGGCGCGCGACGTCAACCGGCGCGAAGGGGCGACGACCAACAACTTGCTCGGTAAAAACTTTCCATCGAGCACGGCCATCGGCCCGGCGGTGCTGCTGACGCACTCGCGCAGAGAGATTGAAGCTTTGGAAGTTGATCTATCGCTGAATGGCGCCATCCAGCAGAAGTTCACCCTGCGCGACTGCGTTTTCAGCGTCGAGCAAATCATCGCCCGCTGGTCGATCTTGGGCATCAAGCCGGGCGACTGGCTCGGCGTCGGCGCCAGCATGGCCAAGCAAGGCGACCGGCTGCAAAATCCGGTGCTGCTGAAGCCGGGGGTCAAAATCCGCTGTTCGTCACCGCAGATCGGCGAACTGAATCATGAAGTGATCGCCGCGGGAGGTGCGCGTCGATGAAGCTCGTTACTTTTGAATACCAGAACCAAGAAAGAATTGGCGCCGTAGATGCGACTGGCCGCATCGTCGATTTGCAGCGGGCCTATGCGAGCCATCTCAGAGCCAGCAGCGACAATCCGCAGGCCGATCGACTTGCTGAGGTGACGCTCGGCAAAGACATGGTGGATTTTTTGAAACGCGGCGAGCCGGCGCTCGATGCCGCCCGTAAAGCCTTGGCGCAGGCAGGTAAAGCACCCGAGACCATCTACGAACGCGCGCAAGTAAGACTTAAATCTCCCGTGCCGCGCCCCGGCGCGCTCGTGTCGGCGGGCAAGAACTTTTCCGACCACGTGGCCGAAATGTCTTCCAAGAAAGGGCCGGTGGCGCCGGTCGCGTTTCTCAAACTTCCGGGCACGGTGATCGGCCCGCAGGACGATATTCCGCACCCGCCGGAAGTAAAAAACTTAGATTACGAAGTCGAGCTCGCCGTCATCATCGGCAAACCCTGCGTCGACGTCACGGCCGAAGACGCGCTCGATTACGTCGCCGGCTATGCGTCGTTCAACGACATCAGCGCCCGCGATGTGATCCGCGGCGAGAACAAGTATGGCATTCACCTGATGGGCAAAAGCTTCCCCGGCTTCGCGCCCATGGGCCCTTATTTAGTAACGGCCGATGAAATTCCCGAGCCGCAAAAGCTCAAGCTTTGGCTCCGCGTCAACGGCGAAACCCGCCAGGACTCGAACCTGGGTTACATGATTTTCAAAATCCGCGACATGATCGCCTACTGGTCGCAGATGGGTTTGAACCCTGGCGATGTGCTGACGACCGGCACACCGAAAGGCGTTGCCGCCGGACGCAAGCCCGACCAAGTGCCATGGTGGTTAAAACCCGGCGACGTGGTCGAGGCGGAAGTCGAAGGGCTCGGCTGTCTGCGCAACCGCATCGTAGCGGAGATTTCATGAGATCGGGCCGATCGTCGGCGGCTTTGCGTCTAGTCTGCGTGCCGGCTTCGCGGGCTTGCTCGATCATCTCTTCGTCGTCGACAACCGCTTCGCCGAAGACTTAGCTAAGAGCGGCTTCTTAAACGAACTATGGGGCAAAGAGCTGTCCAGATAAAAAGGAGCGATCATGAGCGCAGTGTTGCAACCAACCGGTCTGGTGCACGGCCACACCGAAGTCCGCTTTCTCGACGAGACGATTCCCGTGCTCACCAAAGTCGTCGCGCTGGACCTGATCGAGCGGCGCGAACATGAAGCGGTGTTAAGACATCCGAACACCGGCTGGAAACTGATCGTCCATGAAGGCGGCGCTGAAGTTAAAGACAAACCGGAGCGCAATCATTACGGCGTGCGGGTGTCGAACAATGAAGAAGTCGATCACGCGTACCAGTATCTACTGGCACACAAGGAAGAGTTGGGCTTGAAGAAGGTCGTCAAGCGCAAAGAGCGCTCGGGTTCCTATTCGATGTTTTTCGTCGAGCCCGGCGGCAACTACTGGGAGATCGAGTCTTACGAGAACCGCCACAAAGCCGGTCTGCCATTTGAGGTTGCCTACCCGTGGAAAAACAAATTGACCGAGGAGCGGTTACCCGGTTGCGGCTACATTCCGCAAGCTATGACCCATGGCACTATGGAGTGCACGGACCTTCAAGTGTCAAAGAAGTTTTACCAGCAAGGCTTGGGTCTCAACCTTGTCACTCACGTTCCGACCATCGAACCGCACGATATAAAACACCCGACCACGCCATGGTATGTCGTCAGCTTGGAAGTACCTGAGAAAAATAAACACTACCTGACGCCGCTGCAGCGCTATACCGTCGCGGTCGGGTCGTCAGCCGCGCTGAGCGAAGCCCATCGCGAGTTCAGCGAGCGCAAAGCCGAGTTTGGCCTCACCAGCGTGGAGGCAATTAGCGAGACCGGCAGAGGCCAGTCGTTTCTTATTTGCGACCGCGACCGCAACTGGTGGGAAGTAACATGGCTGGGAGACTAAGAATAATCTGACGGATCCAACGGATCTGTCGGATCCGACTGATCACAATAACAAAGGAGGCTCTTCCATGAACGTTAACCATCTCGACAACAAAAAAACCGGCTTGCTTTTCTTCGACATGCTGAACGTTTACTTCCCGGCGGATAAACGGCCTGCGCTCAAGCCGATCCTCGACAACGCCGTGCGTCTGATGAACGCGGCGCGTGGCGCGAAGATTCCGATTTTCTATGCCATGGCCAACCACCGCACCGACGGCGATATCCGCTACCTGTCGATCACCGACACCGACATGCGCCTAAAGCCCTGGCCTAACGACGAGTGCAACCCGACGGTGCATGGCGCCACCGAAGGTTCCTGGGAACAGAAAGTGATCGACGAGATCAAGCCGCAGCCGGAAGATTTCATGATTCCCAAGTTCCGCTGGAGCACTTTTCACCAGACCTATTTCGATCTCGCGCTGCGCAACAAAGGCGTTGATACAATCATTATTTCCGGGGGCGCCGTCGACGTCGGCGTCGCCTCGACTGTCTATTCCGCCCGCGATCACGATTATAACCTGATCATCGTCCGCGACGCCTGCAGCAATTCCCATGACGACTCGATGAAGGCGTTTATGGACACGGTTTTCCCAAGAATGGCACGAGTGCGAAGGACCGAGCAGGTGGTCGGAATGATTGCAGCAGGCAATAGGCGGTAGGCAGCAGAGGCAACAGTTCGGAGATCATGAGAATTGGCGATTCGATCGTCTAAGGGACATGGCGAATTCTCTAAGACACCGTCGGCAGCTACCTAGTATGGTAGTTGGGCTGTTTTTACTTTTAGGGATTCCCGGCCTTGCCAGTGCCCAAAGCCTAGCACCAAGTGAGAAGCAAAAGATCGAAGCCTTGATCAATCGGGTAAAATCTCTCAAAGACGCCAAGTTTGTCCGCAATGGGTCCGGCTACAGCTCCGACAATGCCGCCAGATTCTTAAAAGGTAAGTGGGACGCCAACGCGGCCGACGTCAAAAGCGCCAAAGACTTTATCGACAAAGTCGCAAGCTTCTCCGGTACTTCCGGCAAGCCCTATCTGATCCGTTTCAAAGACGGCAAAGAGGTCAAAAGCCAAGAGTACTTGCTCGCCGAGCTAAAGCGCATCGAGTCTGCCGGACCGTAGGGTGCGCCGCGCGACCATGCGAAAGCGGGGCGCACGGCGCACCCGGCATTTTCTTTGCGCCGAGACCAGCAAAATCTTTCTTTCTGTTGAAGTGTTTGTCCCCGATGGCGTCTAACCGGACAGCCATAGTCGTTCGCCGTGGCACATGGATGTGCCCCGGCGAATGGCTGTGGAACTCAAGAAGCTGGTTCTTGGGGGCTGGCTCGCGGCCTTTGTAAGCGCTTGCGCCGTCACAAACGAGGCCCCCGTTAGTTATCCACGGAAGGAAGTTGCCGCCGTCGGCGGCGATCTGCGTCAAGTGGTGCGCGTCGTCGACGGCGACACGCTCGTGCTCGCCCCCAACGAAAAAGTCCGTCTGATCGGGGTCGACACCCCGGAAACCGTCCACCCCAACAAGGCCGTCCAGTGCTTCGGCAAAGACGCCAAAGCCTTTGCCCGCGCTCTTTTGGAAAACCAGACCGTGCGCTTAGTGTTCGACGAGCGCTACACAAAACAAAACCACAAAGACAAATTTGGCCGGACGTTGGGCTACGTTTATTTGGCCGACGGCCGCATGCTAAACGCCGAGCTGATCCGTCAAGGCTATGCCCACGCCTACACCCGCTTCCCGTTTCACTATCTCGCGGAATTCCGCGATCTGGAACGCGAAGCACGGCAAAGCGGCGCCGGCCTCTGGTCCTTCTGCCCGCTGTCGTGATTGAATCGGGCAGGAGGTCTAAAGCCGAATGCCCGTCATCCTCAAAACCGTTCTCCTGCTCAGCGCGTCCGGCTTCTGCCTTTTCGGCGCGGTGTATTTCGTTTCAGATCCTAACGCTGTCACGACTCCATAACTCCGCTCTAAGCCCACGCGGGTTTCAGAAACTGTAGGGTTTTCAGGAAGTTTTGGGGTATTGGGATTCGCCCATTGGGCGAGTTTTTTCTT
>VGTH01000075.1 GCA_016874755.1 Deltaproteobacteria bacterium
GATTTCGAATACGGTGTGCGCTCCGCGTCGATATTCTTTCATCCGCAGACATTACCACAGCTCCGCCAAAACGTGCTAAAGCCGTCGCCTAAAGGCGAGGGCTTCAACCCTCCCAGAGTGGGACAGTAACACCCTGCAGGCAAAAAGTCTTGCCGCGCTTTGACAGCTAACGGCTATTCGTGGGAACAATAACAAACTTATGTCGGCAGAAGATTCCCAAACTGTGTCGCGGGTCGACACCGCCTCGGCCGCCGTCCACAAAAAGCCGCGACTCACCGACTCTTTGAGCGCGCTGCGCCACCGCAATTACCGGCTCTACTGGTTTGGTCAGCTATCCTCGGTGATGGCGCAAAATATCGAATTCGTCGCCCAAAGCTGGCTCGTCTTGGAGCTGACCAGCTCGCCCTTGCTGCTCGGTCTGACAGGTCTGAGCCAGGCGATTCCGACGATTGCACTTACGCTGGTCGGCGGCGTCATCGCCGACCGGGCCGACCGCCGGCGTATTATGGTCGCCGCCCAGGCGATCATCGCCCTGCTCTATTTCGTCCTTGCGACACTCGTCGCGACCCACACTGTGGCGCAGTGGCATGTCATGGCGATCGCTTTTCTTTCCGGCGCCGTGCGCGCCTTTGACCGGCCGAGCCGTTTGGCCCTGTTGCCGCACATGGTGCCTAAGGAAGATATTCCCAACGCGGTTGCCATCGGCGGCACGATCTGGCAGCTCTGCAAATTCACCGGCCCGGCCGCTGCGGGGCTTTGTATTTATCTCTTCGGTGTCGCTTTCACGTATTACCTTTGCTTCGCCGCGTCGTTCACCTCCTTGATCTTATGGATCATGCTTCGATTGGCGCGCCACATCGCGCCGACCGCCGCGGGCGGCCTTTTGCAGCACATGAGGGACGGTTTGAGCTTCATCCGCCAAAACGAAATCTATTATACGTTTATCGGCCTGACCTTTTTCAACAGCGTTTTCGGCATGTCCCACGTCACGCTGATGCCGATCTTCGCCCGCGACATCTTGCAGGTAGGCTCGCGCGGTTTTGGCTTTTTGCAAAGCAGCGCCGGCGCCGGCGCGCTGGCCGGAACTTTCCTTGCCGCCTACCTGTCGCATAGCGGCCGCCGCGTTTTGCAGACCGCCGTTGGCGCCACGCTATTTGGCACCATCTTGATGCTCTTCGCTTTTTCTTCGTCCTATCCGTTGTCGCTGGCGCTAGTCTTCGGCTTGGGCATGACCAGCCAGTTTTACATGACCTGCGTAAACCAGACCTTGCAGTTAAATCTGCCCGAGGAACTGCGCGGGCGCGTCATGGGCATCTCCGGCCTAGCCTGGGAACTGATGCCGCTGGGCGGCACCATCGCTGGAGGCGTTGCCGAATTTGCCGGCGCTCCCGTGGCGGTAGCGTTCGGCGGCGCCATGGTGGCTAGCACCGCGTTGGCGATCATCTTATCGCGGCAAAAAATGAAGCGTTTGGATAATTACTGAGTTAGGCGAACGATGGCCGAGAGAAAAGCAAAAAAGAAATCAGGCGCGCCCAAGAAGCGGCGCAAGCCCGCCGGCAAGTCATCGGGTCTCGAAGCTAGTGAATTGCTCTGCGGCACAAAACCGGAAAACGTTCAGACGCTGGAACGCGAAATCCGCTCCGATGGCGGCGCGCTCCTAACCTCCTACCGCGAACCCTTTGGCGGCCATTGGCTCGTCATCGCGGCGCTGCCCATCGACAAAGTCGAACCGACGCCCTATCAGCGCAATCTCTCCGACACCCACGTGCGCAAGCTCGAAGGCGTTATCGCCAAGCTCAGCCGCTTTCTCGACCCGATCGTCGCCGTGCGCAAGGAAGTCCGTGATAGCGCGACGCGCTACTGGACGCCCAACGGCAACCACAGGTTGTCGGCGATGAAAACCCTCGGCGCCAAAAGCATTATTGCCATCGTCGTGCCCGAGGCGGCGACGGCTTACCAGATCCTCGCGCTCAATACCGAAAAAGCCCACAACCTGCGCGAGCGCGCCTTGGAAGTGATTCGCATGTATGACGAGCTAGCCACCCTTGACGACGCCAGCGAAGAATCCTACGCCCTCGAATTCGAAGAAGCCGCGCTGATCACGCTGGGTCTTTGCTATCTCGACAATGGCCGGTTCAGCGGCGGTGCCTACCATCCGATCTTGCGCCGTTCGGATCAGTTCCTGAAAAAATCTCTGCGCCAAGCACTTGACACCCGGCGCGAGCGCGCCAAAGCTTTGATGAATTTGGATCGAACCGTGGTCGAGAAAGTCGACGCCCTGAAGGCCAAAGGGCTCACCAGTCCGTATCTCAAAAGCTTCGTCGTCGCGCGCATCAATCCACTGCGTTTCCGACCCAAAGAAGCCGCGCCATTGGGTTTTGACGAAGTGCTCGAACGCATGCAAAGCGCGGCAGCGAAGCTCAACGTCGACAAGGTAAAAGTCGAAGATTTAGCGAAATCCGGCGGCGCGCCGGAGGACTAATTATTGCCGGCAATTTTGCCGATAACGTGAGCATGAAGACACTTCTAGCCTTGCTCGCACTCCTAACGATTCTGCCGTCGGCAGGCCATGGCCAGCAGCAAGGTTGGTTTCACTACGATCCTTCGGTTAGTCGGATCCAAGGCAACCTGATTCAAGTCACCAAATACGGCAAGCCCACCTACGGCAGCGAGCCCGAAACCGATGAAAAGGTTGAGGTGCCAATTTTGGTGCTGCCGACGCCGATTCGGGTGCGCACCAACCCCGAGAGGCGCGACGCGCTTGAGCCCATGACCAACGTCAGTTTCGTCCAGTTGATCTTCCCGGACGACCCTGCGGGCAACCTAAAAAAATATCTCGACCAAACCATCGTCGTTTCCGGCACCCTCGCGCTCGGCAGACGCGGCGGACACTTCACAGACGTCGTGATGACGGTCAAAGTGGTCAATCCGACGGGGAAACCGCTTTAACCGCTGCAGGAACAATGCTCACTTGGGATAGGTCGGCACCATCTCGGGCCGATACGTCCACTGCATTCTCCCGTAAGAAGCAGCGAAACTCTCACCACGAAGACGCCAAGGACACGAAGCTCGGAGACAATTTTTTGATTCTCTTCCCTTACCTTCGTGATCTTCGTGTCCTTCGTGGTGACAATTTCCTCCCCCAGTTTTGCGTCTTTTGCGCTTTTTGCGGTTAAGCCTCTTATCCAATTCGGTTGCGGCTGCCGCGCTGGGTTCTTCGTGTTTGCGTGGTGCAACTGTTTCTCTGCTACGGCTTCCACCCTTTCGCCTGCAACTCCGTGCCTACTTTCCGCGCCATCGAAAAATCGAAAATTTCCCCATCCGCCCAACACCGATGAAAGCGACTTTGCCCACCTGGAGATTCATAACGCCGGATCATAGAAATTCGCGCCGACGTTGTCCAGGTTAACCCGGATCGCTTGATTCTTAGCCGGACTAAGTGCTTAGATTGCGCGAACTCAGCAGAGAGGCCACTTTCATGGCACAGGGCGAAAAAGAATATCTCGTCGGCACCGTTCGGCCGACCGATCGACCGGAAGCCGGCCAGGAACTCGATCTCGACACGCTGATCCCGGCCAAGATCAAGTTTCTCTCTTCGACTATGAACTTCACCCGCGGCACCGAGGAGGAGTTCGCCGCTTCCATGCCCGGCTATGAAGCCAAATCGGCGGAATTCGCTAAAATGGGCGCTAACCTGGTCCGCCCGAGCGGCGCGCCGCCGTTCATGCTGCTGGGCTATCAAAAAGAGCTGGAGCTAATCGCCAGCTGGGAGAAGAAGTACAACGTGCCGATGTGGACCTCGGGGCAAAATCACGTCAAAGCCCTGCGCACTTTGGGTATGAAAAAATTCGTCGGTGCCAGCTATTTCCCGGAAAAGATGAACAACCTTTTCGCCAAATATTTCACCGACGCCGGCTTTGAAGTGCTGGCCATGGAAGGCATCGGCGGCGCGTTTTTGGATGTGCCGAAAATTCCGCCGGAAAAAGTTTTAGAATTCATGCTCGGCGTTGCCAGCAAACATAAAAACGCCGATGGCATCTACATGCTCGGCTCGGCCTGGAAATCGGTGGAGATCATCGAGCGCTTGGAAAACCAGACTGGCAAGACGGTGGTTCACGCTGGCCCGGCGCGCGCTTGGGGCACGCAGCTTAGCCTGGGCTTGCGCCATTCGATCAAGGGCTATGGCCGGCTGTTGGCGGAGATGCCGGGCTGAGCCACCATTTTCACCGCGAAAGCACGAAGTTCAAAACAATCGGTTTTTAAGAAAGGAAGCGTCCTGTGAAAATTAAGGTATCGTTGGTTTCTTTGATTATTGGCTATCTTTTCAATGCCGCGGGACTTTTCGCAGCGGTGCCATACTACGAAGGCAAAGCGCTCCGCATCATCGTCGGCACATCGCCGGGCGGCGGCTACGACACCTACACGCGGCTTATAGGCCGGCATCTTGCCAGGCATATTCCGGGCAGCCCTTCTGTGATCGTTGACAACATGCCGGGCGCCGGCGGCATGCTGTCAGCGAACCATATGTTTAAAGTCGCCAAACCCGATGGCTTGACCATCGGCCATTTTGTCGGCGGGCAATTTCTGCAGCAGGTCCTGGGCCGGCCGGGCATCGAGTTTGACGCGCTGCAATTTGGCTACATCGCGGTCCCAGCGCAAGATAACTTCGTCGTGTCCCTCGCCAAATCGAGCGGCGTGACGAGCATCGAACAGTGGCTGGCCGCCAAGACGCCGGTCAAGTTGGGCGCCATCTCGCCGGGCGACGGCAGCTACGACACAGCGAAAGTCCTCGAAGCGGCACTGGGTCTGCCGATGCAGATCATTCAAGGATACAAAGGCACCGCGCCGATCCGCCTGGCAGTCAACAGTGGCGAAGTAGCGGGTTTGAGCAACTCCTGGCAATCGATCCGCGCCACCTGGCGCAAGGAGTTGGAGAACAACGAGATATCCCTCGTCGTACAGCTGAGCTTGAAGTCTCACCCGGACATTCCCAAAGTGCCGTTGGCGGTGAGCTTTGCCAAGTCTGATGAGGCGCGCAAAATGATTGCCGCCGTCGCCCAAGCGCACGGGGCGGCGGTACGGCCCTATCTCGTGCCGCCCGGCACGCGCAAAGACATTGTCGATATCCTGCGCAAAGCTTTCATGGATACCATGAAAGACCCCGAGCTGCTCGCCGAGGCGGCGAAAGCCAACTTGGAGTTCAATCCCGGCAGCGGCGAAGAGTTGGAAAAAAATGTTCGTGAATTGCTCAAGCTCGAAGCGCCGCTGGTGGCAAAACTGCGCGAAATTCTTAAATGATCTAGAGATTTTGGCGGAGCAAAACGGCACCGAAGCACGGTGGGTTAGGTCGCGGACGACTAACCCACCCTAGACAAACTTTTCTTTGGAGGGTGACCATGAGCAAACAACCTCGGCTTGTGCTCCTGACCATTTCCCTATTATTGCTCTCCGTCGGCGCTACCTCGGCTCAGGAGCGCATTCGCATCGCCTGGGCCGGCGCCAGTCCCGCCAACGCCGGCATCTGGGTTCTGCAGGAAAAGAAACTGCTGCAAAAATATGGTGTCGAGCCGGAGATCATCAGCATCAGCGCCAGCCCCATCGTGCTCCAGGCGCTGCTGGCCGGTGAAATCGATGTCTCGTCGATCTCGGTAACAACGCTGACTAGCTCACGTTTGGCCGGCGCCGACACCGTTATGATCCTGGGCATGGTGCGGACTTTCGTCGACCACATTATTACCCAGCAAAGCATCACAGCCCCAGAGCAGCTCAAAGGGAAAACGGGCGGCGTCAATCGCATCGGCAGCACCTCGGACATGGGCCTGCGCTTTGCGCTGCGGCGACTGGGCGTCGATCCCGAGAAAGATGCAAAGATCATTACCGCCGGTGGCAATCCCGAAAGATTTGCCTCGCTGACCAAGGGTGTTATCAACTTCACCATCATGCCCGAACCGTTTGTGCACCAGGCGTTGCAGTTGGGCTTTCGTCAGCTGTTCGATATTGGCACTCTAAAAATTCCGTTTTGGTGGAATGCCGTGCTGACGCGCGAAGCGATCGTCAAAGCCAAGCGGCCGCTGCTGCTAAAATTCACCCGCGCGATGATCGAAGCGACTCACTTCAACAAGACCAACAAAGAAGAAGCCAAAGCGATCTGGGGCAAGTACCTGCGTATCACTGACCAGACCGCCTTGGAGCGCGCCTGGCAGACCTACACCGCAGCCTATCCCGACAACCTGCTGCCCACGCCGGACGGCGTTAAAACCATGTTGGATGAAATGGCACCCCGCGACGCCAAAGCAGCGGCGGCCGATCCGAGGCACTTTGTCGATCCAAGTTTGGTGCGCGAAGTGGAAGCCAGCGGGTTCGTAAAACAGCTCTACAAGAGATAACGTTCAAGCCGTTCAAATCGTTCAATCGCTAGCGCTCCGTTCAACCCTCTCCTGTGTCCTCCCCCGCGACCGCGGGGGAGCAACGTTTCGGAGGTTGAAGAAGTTGTGAAGCCTCTTGAACGGTTTGGACGAAGCAAAGCGGTGGAACGTTTTGAACGCGTTCAGTCCATCTAAGCGAAGCGCGACATGGTCTGCGGCTTATACTCTTCCGGCGCTTTTGTGACAAACAACTCGGGCTCGATGCCGTAGAGCCGGCGCGCGTTGCCGCCGAGCATCTTTTCTCTGGCGCTCTGCGGCACCTTGTACTTGTCCATGTAGTCGATCGCTTCCCAGACATCCGAGGCGTCCAGGTGCGGCATGTCGGACGACCACAAGGCAATATTTTCGTACAGATCCCACAGGCGCAGGGTAATCATCTCGTCGCTTTCAAATGCGATGAAGCATTGTTTGTAAAATACATCGTGGGGATCGCCGATCTTCTCGCCGATGTGCTTGTAGAGATCCAAATAAGTTTCGGCTTTCTCCAGCACCAGCGGCAGCCAACTGGAATTGGATTCAAGTATCGCGACCTTGAGCTTGGGGAACTTCTCCAGCCAACCGGTCATCAAAACCACGCCGGTCCAGGTCATCGCTTCGGCCATAAAGCCGTATGCGGCATCCCCGGCCTGCTTCGAACCCATGATCTGCATGATGTTGGCGACGAACTGACCCGGCGAATAGACCATGATGTCTTCGTCGGAGAATAAGCGCTTGCGATTGGCGCCCATACGTTTGTCTAGCTCCGGCGACATCGCTTCGCCGCGCGACGGAAAAGTATGCATGCCGAGAACGATGCCTAGCTCTTCGAACTCCTTCCACAAGGGATCGTACTCGGGAAATGTCGGATATTTTCCCTGCGCGATAATCGGTCGGACCAGAGCGGACTTAAAGCCGCGCTTGGCGACCCGGCGCAGCTCCTCGATGGCATAGTCGACGCTCTGCGTCGGCAGCACCGCCGCCGGATAGAGCCGCTTCTTGTCGGCACTGCAATAGTCGTAAACCCAGTCGTTGTAGCCCCGCGCGCACGTATAGGCAGCATCGGCATTCTCTACCAGTGGCAGGTAGACAAAGGTCGACGGGAAAATCATTACCTGGTCGATGCCCGAAGCGTCCATGTCTTTGAGCCGCGCGTGCGGATCGCGCGCGCTCCGGTTGCGGCCGACCACCTCGTCCCACTCTTTCGTGCCGGGTTGGGTCTGGCCGATGATTTTTTTCGTAAGGCCGGGATGCCAGGTCTCGCCGGGATATTTCCAGGTATCGGGATCGCGAAAGCTAATGCGCGAATTGCGCACTAAGAAAAGCCGGTCGGCGTCGCGATAAAAATGCGTCTTGGCGAAGTCGCGATTCTTCTGCGGGATATATTTATCCCAGACCTCCGGCGGCTCGTAAATATGGCTGTCGCAATCGAAGACCGGAAAGTTCTTGGTACGGCCTTTGGCTGTGTAGGGCATGGCTGACCTCCGTTATTGCAATTGAATTATTCACCACGAAGGAGACACGAAGAGCACGACGGTTGGCAAAGATTCTTGTCAAGCTTCTTGTTGTCTTACCTTGGTGCGGTGCAAAATTTCTTAACCACCCTTAATAAACTCGCGCATGAGCTGATGCACTTTTTCCGGCTCGGTGTAGAAATAACTATGGCGCGCTTCAGGGATCAAAACCAACTTCGAGTTCGCAATCCCCCGCGCCAGGATATCCGCGCCGCTGCGGTGCGACATGTCGCTGACGACGAAGTGATCGTCGTCGCCGACAAAAATCAACGTCGGCACTTTGATCTCTTTCAGACGCGTGCTCGTGTCATGCTCCTGGCGTGCCTGCACATGGCGAAAGTAAAACTCCGGCGGGCAGAGGTTCGCCATGCGCACCTGGAGGTACTTTTCGATTTCGGGCATATGATTTCGGGCGTAGACCTCGGTCCAGCCGACGACGATCGTATGGTCGCGGACATATTTGACGTAGCCCCACTCGACCATTTCTGTGGCGATTCGGATAGGAATCCCCCGCTCGCCTGGGTGCGCCGCGCCGCTGGAGGCGAGGATCAGCTTGCTTACTTTGCGCGGATGGTTGAGCGCGATCAATTGCGCGACTCTCCCGCCCATTGAATGGCCGCACACCACCGCCCCTTCGAGCCCTAGATGATCGAGAACCGCCACGGCGTCCTCGGCGAACATTTCGGTGCTATATTTGACCGCAGGCCTGCCAGACAAACCCGTGCCACGGTAGTCGAAAATCACCACCCGATGATCACGGGAAAACTCCGGGGTTTGATAAAGATTCCAGACCGCGCCGTCGCAGGCGGTTTCGCTGAGAAACAAAAGCGGCGCGCCCTCGCCATGGGCCTCGTAGTAGATATCGACTCCGTCTTTGGATTTTGCGTAGGGCATTGATGAAATTCCTCGCAGTACTGCCTAGAAATAAACCAAAAGCAGTCGTCATGACAAGTGCCTAGCGTTTGGGGTCTAGCATCTCGCGTTGCCGATCCGTAACCTTGACGCCAGACCTTAAACGCTAAATGCGGTAGTCTTTCTATTGACAGAGGGGCATGGGCTTCCGTATTCAAGATAAGACAAAGAGGGAGGGAACAACGATGGCGAACCAATACGTCGACTGCGACGGTCATGTGATGGAGACCACTGACGAGATCATTCGTCTGGTTGGCGAACCATTCAAAACTACCGGCCATATGAATCCGCGGCGCGTTCTGCCGAGCATTGACCGCTTTCACACGCCGCGCTTGGAAGAGCGTAAACCGGGCACCTTCGATCCATCCGTTGGACCGGAAAAATGGGTGCAGTTTCTCGACAAGATGGGTCTGGAGTTCAGCGCGCTATTTCCCACCGAAGGCTTGGCCTACGGCCAGGTGATCTTTCCACCCTGGGCGATCGCCTATGCGAGAGCTTACAATGACTGGTTGGCAGCAAGATATTTGAAGTTCAACTCGCGGCTAAAAGGCATCGCTCTGATCCCCCTGCAGGATGTCGATGCCGCAGTCATTGAGCTGCGCCGCGCCGTCAAAGATCTCGGCATGGTCGGCGCCATGCTGCCGTCCAATGGACTCCAGCCTCATTTGAGCCACAAACATTTCTGGCCCATTTACGAAGAAGCCGCGAAACTCGATTGCGCCATGGCGGTGCACGGCGGCTGTTACGGCGATCTTGGATTCAACAGCTACACCGTTTTTCCGGCGACTCGCGCATTGGGCATGCCGGTGCCTCTGGCCATCGCTGCCACAGGCATGATCGTTGACGGCGTTTTCGACGAGTTCCCCACGCTGCGAGTTGGCTTCCTGGAAGGCGGCACCTGTTGGATTCCGATGGTGCTGGACCGGCTGCACCGCGAGCAGGAGTACGGCGGCCTGAGAATCAAGCGCAAACCGGTGGACTATTTCACTAGCGGGAAGATCTTCTGCAGCTGCGAGGGCAACGAAAAGGCATTAGCCTACGCGATCGAGCGCGTCGGCCCCGAGCCGTTCATGTTTGCGTCGGATTTTCCCCATGAGATTTCCCTTGACAATTGTTTGGAAGAAATCGACGAAATCCAGGTGCGCAAAGATTTGAAAGAAGAGCACAAAGCGTCGATCCTGGGCGAGAACGCGCGGAGATTTTATAAAATTTGAACGGGGTCTCGGAGAATGTCTCGCGCAGAGGCGCTGAGGGCGCAGAGTTCGGAATTATTCCGGTACGTAGGGGCGGGTCTGAGACCCGCCCCAAGCGCGTAACTTTATGTAGGTCGGGTTAGCGGAGCGTAACCCGACGAGTCTCACGGCATGAGAGCAAATCGAAGATGTTGGGTTACGCTGCGCTAACCCAACCTACTCTGAATATCGCAAGGGGTGGATATGGTTCGACGGACACTGCTACTTTGTGGGATCTTGTTTTTCCTAACCCTCGCGCCAGAGGCGGCGTCCGCTCTCGACAAAATCAAATTCCCCTACTCGCCCATCTCCTATCATTCGCTGCCGTTTCTCATCGCCCATGACGCGAAAATCTACGAAAAGCACGGGCTCGAGGTCTATCCGATCTTCGCCGGCGCGTCGTCGATGATCGTCCAGTCGATGCTCGCCGGCGAGGCAGACCTCGCGGGCATGGCCGGGCCGGCGGTCATCACCAACGTGCTGAGGGGCGGCGATGTGATCCAGGTCGCGGCGCTGGTGAAGTCGTTCAGCGTGCCGCTCTACGTGCAACCGTCGATTACGCAGGTGAGCCAACTGAGCGGCAAGCGCGTCGGCGTCACACGTTTCGGCTCGGTGTCGCATTTTACCGCCAAAGCGATTCTCGACCGCTCCAACGTGAGCGACGCAGTGGTCATCCAGACCGGCGGCTACCCGGAGTCGATGACGGCGCTCAGCACCAACGCCATCGCCGGCGCCATGATCCCCGCGCCGCAAAGTGTCGTCCTGCGCGAGAAGGGCTTTCGCGAGCTAGTCAGCATCAAACAGATACGCGATATGAACATCCGCTTCATCGAGCAAGGGATCGTCGCCCGGCGCAGCTTCGCCGAGAAGAATCCGGACGTGACCAAACGATTTATTCAGGCGGTGTCAGAGGGTTTGAAAAAAATGCTCGACGATAAACCGCTAGCGACCAAAGTCCTGGGCAAGTACACCAAGATCCCGCGCCAGAACATGCTCGACGAAAGCTACCAAGCCGCCGTCGACGCCTTCGCCAAAGACCCGCGCGTGCCAACGGATGTCTTCAAAGATTTGGCGGATCAGCTGGTCGGCCTAAAACTCATCGAAGCGCCGGCCGTGCAAAAAACCCCGCTCACGGCCTACTATGATAACCGTTACATCGATGAGCTGGAAAAAGCCGGATTCTTCAAGCGGCTTTGGCAATGACGCTGTTCGAGCGAAAGGCAGCACGCTTTAGATTCTGTTGAAATCCGCAGAATGCTTCGACAAGCTCAGCATGAACGGACCTTTTTGTGAGCGATTTCAGCCCTGGTTCCGTTCGTCCTGAGCCTGTCGAAGGACACCGAGTTTTTAACAACGGGGAACCTCACGAGTTGGAAAAGACGCCATGATTTACCACGGCGCAAGAGCTTCGATCTTCATCGCCTGCGCCATCATTTGTTCGGCGGCACGCCTCGCCCACGCCCAGAATCTCACCCCCATCCTGGTCGCCTACGCCGGTCAAAATCAAACCGTCGGTCCCATGTGGGTCGGTGTCGAGCGCGGCACCTTCCGGAAATATGGCCTCGACGTGCGCATGGTGCAGCTGCGCAACGGCTCGCTCAGCATGTCGACCTTGGCCACCAAGCACGCAGCGCGGCATAGCAGCAGCCGAGCGGAAGAATCTCGCGCAAAGGCGCAAAGACGCAAAGTTTTGGCGGGTGAAAAAGGATTCTTATGTTACAAGGCTTTCGTGTTTACGACGCTGACGCCCACGGCTCGATCAACCCAAGCATGTGGGAGAGTTTGCCAGAACAGTATCGAACGCGCCGGCCGCGGCCGGTGACGATTCATGATGACAACGGCCTCGGCAACTTCAACGCCGGTTGGTTGATCGAAGGCTCACTCGAACCGCATGCGCTCGGTCCCGGCGCGCAGCAGGCCAACACGCCGCGCAATGTCTTGGTCGAGTTCGGCGCTAATGCAACGCGCGAGCATTGCTCGGTGCCGAGCATGACGCTCAACGATCCCAAGGCGCGCCTGGCGGACATGGATCGGATGGGTTTCGACGCCCAAATGCTGTTTCCCAGCACGCTCTACGCGCACATGACGAGCGACCCCGGTTTCGAAGCGGCGCTGTGCCGCGCCTACAACCGCTTCGTCGGCAAGCAATGCGAAACTGCGCCGCAGCGACTCAAATGGTCCGGCTTGCTGCCGCTGCGCGATCAACCGCAGGCGTTCGCCGCCATCGAGGAGATGCAAGCACTCGGCGCCCGCGCCGCGGTAGTCTTCGGCACCGCCGGCGAGCGTCTGCTGTCCGATCCCAGTTTTCTGCCCATCTGGGACGAGTTCGCTAAGACCAAAATGCCGCTCTGCGTCCACATGGGCATGAGCTACCCGCCGCTGGCCCAGCTCGGCCGCTCGATCTACGACGGCCACATCATCGGCATGTCGTTACCGGCGCAGCTCGCCTTCATGGCCATCGTCGGCCACCGCATGCTCGATCGTTATCAGGATTTGAAGGTCGCTTTTCTCGAATTCGGTGCGGAATGGATTTTCTATATAGTCTCGCGTATGGATCACTATCTGCCGCTCGACCGCGGCGCCCACCCGTTCGGCTTGAGCATGCCGAATCCTGCCGACCTGCCGCGCTTGAGCGTGCGCGATTATGTGAAATCGGGAAGAATCTTTATGGCCGCCGAAGCCGACGACCGCATGCTGCACCAGCTTTTCGATCTCATTGGCGAAGATCATGTGCTATTCTCATCGGACTTCCCACACGGCGAAGGGCGTGAGAATGCCGCATTGGAAATTATCGAGCGCAAGGACTTGAGCGAAACCCAGAAGAAGAAGTTGCTGCACGACAACACGGTAAGGTTCTTTGGCGCACCTTGAGACGATTGAGAACCAAACATTGACAATGAAAAATGAACGGAGGACATCGATGCGCTCGGTGCTGGCATTCATCGCAGGTCTTTTTTTCCTCGCCTCTAGTACCCGAAATCTGCTCGCGGCGGATGCGCTGCGTAAACTTAATGTCGGCTATCCGTCGCACAGCGCTAGCATGTATCCGGTCTACGTGACCAAGGAAGCCAAGCTCTTCGAAAAATACGGGCTCGACACTCAGTTGATCTACGTGCAGGGCGTGCAGATGGTGGCCGTCCATGTCGCCGGGCAATTGGATGTCACGACGACTTCAGCATTGGTAACGTTGCAATCCTCCCTTGCCGGCGCCGATTTGATTTTTCTCGCCAACTCCATCGACATGCACTTGATGAAACTGATCGTTCATCCGAGCATCTCCGCCACCGCCGATCTCAGAGGCAAATCCATCGCGGTGACGCGCTTTGGCTCATTGACCGACCTGCTGATTCGTCCGGCGTTAAGCGGCTGGGGGCTCGATCCGAAGAAGGACGTCACGCTCTTGCAGATCGGCAGTCAGCGCGACATCGCCACCGCCATTTCTCTAAAAAAGGTCGACGCCGGCGTGCTGTCGTTCCCGACATCGTTCTTCGCCGAAAAGACCGGTCTCAAAGCGCTGCACGACTTCGGCGAGTCCGGCGGCGAGATCCCGACCACGACGGTTTCCATCAGCCGCGAATGGGGCCGCAAGAATCGCGACACCGTGCTGCGCTTTCTGCGCGCCTACACCGAAGGCCACAAGCGGCTGCTCACCGATCGCGCGTTAGCCATCCGCGCGCTCAAAAGATACGGCGGCATCTCAGACGAGGAAGCATTGAACCAAACCCATGATCTCTTCAGCACCAAAATCATCCGTAAGGTGCCGGCGATCACGACCAAGAGCATCGAAAACGCACTGAAGCTGCTCGCCGAGAGCAACCCAAAAGCAAAAGATCGCAAGCCCAGCGAGTTTATCGACACCAGCTACATGGAAGAGTTGGAGAAGAGCGGCTTTATCAAAAGCTTGTGGCAGTAGGGGGTTTCAGGTCCGCGCCCTCAGCGCCTGTGCGCGAGATAATCCGAACTACTTCTGCAACTTCGCCACAAACTCCCGCACCAGCGCATTGAACCGCTCCGGCTCATCGACGAAGAGTGTGTGGCCGGCTTCTTTGAAAATCTCAATCTGGGTGGCGGGCCGGTTCTTTTTCAAGTTATACGCCTGTTCTTCAAACTGCGGCGTGACCGCATACAGCAGTGGCTTTTTGAAGGCGTGGGCGATCTCTTTCCAATGGGTGCGCACAAACGGATAGGACAACAGCGCGATACTATCTTCCAACGGCATGCGCTTGGCGCCTTGGATGAGTTTCTGAAACTCACTCTCGGGCAACGGCTTAGCAAAGATGGCCCGCATAAATCCATCAACGACCTTGTCGCGGTCCTCGCGCAAGCTTTGCAGAAACGTCCCCTCCCCCTCCGGCTTGGGCTCCTCGCCCACCGAGCTGTCGACCAGCACCAAGCCGGCGAGCTTGTCGGCGCCGAACATGTGGATGTACTGCAGCGACTCGATGGCACCGAGCGACCAACCGACGAGCACGACATTGGCTAAAGGCTGAAGAAACTCGCGCAGATCGCTGGCGCGACGTTCGGCGGTGTAGCCAGAACGCGGGATTTCCGATTCGCCCTGACCGCGCGGGTCGAGGGCCAAGGTGTGATAGTCTTTGCCGAACTCTTCGAGCTGGTTTTGCCAGATGGCCGCTGGCATGGTCCAGCCGGTCAGTAAAGCAATCTTGAGTTTGCTGCTGGCGGCGTGCTCACGCCCGGCTTCCAGAATCGAAAGCGCGACGCCATCGCTGGTTTGGAAAGTGCCCCGGGTTATTTGTGTAGCGCAGCCTTGAGCCATCAGGACAAGACACGCTCCCAGAAATAATGCGCGCAAACTAATTGGCGTTGCGTTCCTTGTAGGCGTAGATCAAACCCGATTGACCCCCCTTCCAATGATAGCCAAAGGGGAACGGCAAATCCGGCGTCACCGCTTTGGTCTTGAAGGCGCTGTCTAAATCCTTTTGATAGCCCCACTCCATCGGCTTGATCGGCTTTTGATATTTGCCA
>VGTH01000076.1 GCA_016874755.1 Deltaproteobacteria bacterium
GCGCAAATCGGGCGAAAAATATATGGACCTCGACAGCCGTCCCGAGTGGAGCGATATAGAACCGGTGCGCAAACTGCTGAATGAGATTCTAAAAGCGGAAAAGAAGTGAACCTTGCTCTATAATCCTGTGGGAGAACGCAGCGTAGTTATATCGCTTCTAGCATCTCGAAAATCAAGAACTTTCCTAAGGCTCCGGGCTAACGAGAACGTAGGCCTTGGTAAACCTTTTCACAAGAGATTGGCAGGCTCGTTAGGCGCACGCCGGTTGCATCGAAAACCGCGTTGGCCACCGCCGGTGGCACGGGCGTGATCGCGTGCTCGGCCGCAGGTTTGGTATTGAAAGGTCCGGGGCCTTGCGTGGCGCCGGAAACCAAAAGCGTTTGATGCACCGGAATGTCACGGGTGGTCGGCAATTTGTAATCACCTAGGCTAAGCGTCGTCACGCGGCCATCCTCCAAACCGACTTCTTCGCAGACAGCCATACCCAACCCTTGAATGAGCCCGCCTTCGATCTGGCCCTGATGGCTCAGCGGATTGATCACGACGGAGACATCATGAAAAGTATTGATCTGCCGCACCTCGACCTGACCGGTTTCGGGGTCGACCTCGACATCGCAGACCATCGCTTGAAAGATATGTTCGCGCGGTCTCTCGCGTCCGTCGTAGTAAGCATATCCCCGGCCGGGCTCCCCCGGCGCCAGCGCAGCGAGCCGGCTTAGATCCATCGTCGTTTTTCCATCCTCGAGCCATACCTGCCCGTCTTTCCATTCGACGCGCGCCGGATCGACCCCCCAGTGCACAGCCGCTCGAGCCCTCAGAGTCTCGATCAATGCCTGGGTCGCCCGTGACACAGCCTGTCCGGTCACGTGCGTGGCGCCCTGTCCTTTGATGCCATCGTGATAGGGGGCGCGGTTGGTGTCCGCGACTTGCACGAACACTCGCTCAGGCTCGACCCCCAGAACCTCAGCGACAATCTGTTTATGGATGACATGAACTCCCGTGCCGACATCGAGAATGCCGACCACCAGCCGTACGTTACCTTCGCTTTCCAAGAGCAACTCGGCGCCCGACTCCCCTTGGCCGATATGCCGGCAGGCCAGAGCGACACCGCGGCCGGTTAAGTTTCCCGATTTTCGCGGCGCTAGCTTGGGCTGTCTATAAACCTCGCGCGCAACTCTCATGCGGCCAAGAGCAGACCGGCGAAATCACCTCCGAGCTGATCCGGAACTCGCGATACTCGCAAAAAGCAACAAGGGCGAGAGGTTTTCACCCCTCGCCCCTGTTGCTTTTATCCTCTAAGGGCTTTCCGCCTGTAGCTACTCTTTGGCAGCTGCCCGCATCGGCGCCGTTGTCGGCGCTTCGGCTCCCGCGCTGCCGACTTCATGATAGATTTTGCCGCCGGTCTTTTTGAACTCTTCGGCCTTTTCCTTCATACCAACTTCAATGGCCGCCTGTTCGCCCACCCCAACCTGGGCGGCATAATCGCGCACGTCCTGGGTGATTTTCATCGAGCAGAAGTGCGGCCCGCACATGGAGCAGAAATGCGCTACTTTGGCGCCCTGCGCCGGCAGGGTTTCGTCGTGGAACTCGCGCGCCGTCTCCGGGTCGAGGCTTAAATTAAACTGGTCTTCCCAACGGAACTCGAAGCGCGCCGCGCTGAGCGCGTTGTCGCGCACCTGCGCGCCGGGGTGGCCTTTGGCCAAATCGGCGGCATGGGCCGCGATCTTGTAGGCGATGACGCCGTCCTTCACGTCCTTTTTGTCGGGCAAGCCCAAATGTTCTTTCGGCGTCACATAGCAGAGCATGGCTGTGCCGTACCAGCCGATCATCGCCGCGCCGATGGCGCTGGTGATATGATCGTAGCCCGGCGCGATGTCGGTGGTGAGCGGACCTAAAGTGTAGAAAGGCGCTTCGTGGCAGGCTTCCAGTTGCTTTGTCATGTTCTCGTGAATCATATGCATCGGCACATGGCCCGGCCCTTCGATCATCACCTGCACGTCATGCTTCCAAGCGATGTCGGTCAATTCACCGAGGGTTTCCAGCTCGCCGAATTGCGCTTCGTCATTGGCATCGGCGATGCAGCCGGGGCGCAAGCCATCGCCCAGGGAGAACGCGACGTCGTAGGCCTTCATGATTTCGCAGATCTCTTCAAAATGCGTGTAGAGAAAGTTTTCTTTGTGATAGGTCAAGCACCATTTCGCCATGATCGAGCCGCCGCGCGAGACGATGCCGGTGACGCGCTTGGCGGTCAGCGGCACGTAGCGCAGTAGCACCCCGGCGTGGATCGTGAAATAAGATACTCCCTGCTGGGCCTGCTCGATCAAAGTATCGCGAAAGATCTCCCAGGTGAGGTCTTCGGCTTTGCCGTTGACTTTTTCCAACGCCTGATAGATCGGCACGGTGCCGATGGGCACCGGTGAATTGCGCAGGATCCACTCGCGGGTTTCATGAATGTTGTCGCCGGTGGACAGATCCATCACCGTGTCCGCGCCCCAGCGGGTCGCCCAGATCATCTTTTCGACCTCTTCTTCCACCGAAGAGGCCACCGCCGAGTTGCCGATGTTGGCGTTGATTTTGACCAGGAAGTTTCGGCCGATGATCATCGGCTCGCTTTCCGGGTGGTTGATATTCGATGGGATGATCGCGCGGCCGCGCGCCACTTCGTCGCGGACAAACTCCGGCGTCACAAAAGACGGGATCGCCGCGCCGAAGCTCTGCCCTTTGTGCGTGCGTGCCCCATCGGAACCGGTCTCAAAGGCCTTTTCGCGCCCGAGATTTTCGCGGATCGCGATGTACTCCATTTCCGGTGTGATAATGCCCTTTTTCGCGTAATGCATCTGCGAGACGTTGCAGCCCGCCTTGGCGCGCAGCACCGGACGGCGCGCGCTATCGGGAAACCGCTCGGTGGTGCTTGTAGCCCCGTTTTTGCCATTGCCGTTGCTAAATTTATACGCCGGCACCTCTTCGACATCGCCGCGCGCCTTGATCCACTCGATCCGGCTCGGCTGCAGACCGCGACGGATGTCCGTGCTCACACTCGGGTCCGTGTAGGGCCCCGAAGTGTCGTAGATCATGACCTGCGCCGGCGCATGGCCATTGCCGTTGCCAGCGTGGCCGTTGGCTGCTCCGGTCAGCGTCACCGCGCGCATCGCCACTTCGACATTGGGGCTGCGATGATTATGCACGTAAACTTTCTGCGATGCCGGCAGCGGCTGGGTCGTCAATCCGTTTGGCTTCGAGCCGTTTTGTTCCTGCGCGTTTGACATGGACAGCCCTCCTCTAGACGTGGCGGTACGGTTTGACGTACTGCTCGTACAATCCCTCTTTCCCCTTCTCGGCCAACTCTTGCGAGCGTTCCATTAACACTTCTTTGGTTTCAACAAAGTCCTTGCGGCTGGTGCCCAGGTTGCCGGGGTGGGTTCCGGAATCCATACGAATCGCATCGCATGGGCACGCCTCGACACAAAAGCCGCAGTAGATGCAGCGCAGCGTGTCGATCTCATAGCGGATCGGAAACTTCTCCACCGATTTGTCGGGATACTCGCCGGCTTGAATATAGATGCACTCCGCTGGACAGGCGGTGGCGCAAAGGTAACAGGCCGTGCATTGCACCGAACCATCGTCTTTGAGCGTCAAGCGATGGCGGCCGCGATACGTGTCGGGATAGGGCGCGCGCTCGTCGGGATATTGCACAGTCACCGAGGCCTGCAGGTCTTTACGCCATCCCAACTGATGCATGGTGTGCACCGCGAGGTTGCGCCACATGCGATAGCCCGTGAGCATCAGCCCGCGAAAAACTTCCGGGAAATACAGCCGCTCCCACAGGCTCATCTCTTCGATTCTTTTCATCCGCCTCCCTTGGAATTCACCCTTAAATAACGCCCCATTGAGTGCCCTCACCTTAGCGGCAATCAAACGCCAAAGTCAAGGTAACGTTCGCCTGGAACTCCTTGATTTATCGGTTCATTCGGAATCGTATCTCAAGATTGAGAAGACCCCATGGGGGGCCAACTTAGCGCGTCCGTCGAGAAACGCCAATTCGATAACGAAGGCGCACTCGACCACCGTGCCGCCGAGCTTGGAAACCAGCTGAGCGGTCGCCGCGGCGGTGCCGCCGGTGGCGATCAAGTCGTCGGCGATGATCACCCGCGCTTGTTTGGGAATGGCATCGATATGAATCTCCAGCGTGTCGGTGCCATATTCCAACTCATAGCTCGCGCTATGGGTCTGGTAGGGGAGCTTGCCCGGCTTGCGCACCACGCTGAAACCGGCGCCGAGCTTGTAGGCCAACGCTGCGCCGATGATAAAGCCGCGCGATTCGATGCCCAAGACGATATCGATCTTCTGATCGCGATAGCGCTGGGCGAGCAGATCGATGGTGCGAGAAAACAACGGCCCGTTGGCCAACAGCGGTGTAATATCTTTGAAGACAATGCCTGGCTTGGGAAAATCGGCAATATCGCGAATCGCGCCGCGAATCTCGGCCATAGAATCTTTCATCGTCGAGAAACCTTTCTCCAGCAGTTATGAAGCAGAATAGACCTCGCGCAAAGGCGCAAAGATCGCAAAGAAAAATCTAACCTCCGGACTTTGCGGCTTTTGCGTCTTTACGCGAGAAAATTTCCGGAAACCCCTGGGCGATCGCACTAGCCCCAAATTTGCCGCGCCGTCTCCACCACGGTTTCCAGCTTGCGTTTTTGATCGTCGGCGCTAATCAGATTGCCGACGACGTCGGAAGAGAAACCGCACTGCGGGCTGATCGCCATCTGCTCTAGCGGCATATACTTGCTCGCTTCGTCGATGCGCCGCTTCAAGCCGTCGACGGTTTCCATCTCGGCGACCTTGGTGCTGACCAAGCCGAGCACAATCATCTTGCCCTTGGGCAAAAAGCGCAGCGGCTCGAAGCCGCCGGCGCGCGGCGTATCGTACTCGAATAGGAAGCGGTCGAACTTGAGCTCATTCAACAAGCGCTCGGCGATGTCGTCGTAGGTGCCCTCGCGGTGCCACATGCTGCGCTGATTGCCGCGGCACAGGTGAATGCCCAAGGTGACATCGTCGAAACCTGCGAGCACTTGATTGTCGGCTTTTAGAGACCGGCTAAAATTTTCTTTGGGATCTTCGCCACGCTTGCGCATCGCTGCGAGCGACGGCGGATCGACGTAAGCGGTATACCCCGGCGCATCGATCTGCACATAGCGGCAACCAGCGTCAGCCAGGCCGCGGATGATCTCGCGCTCCACATTGACGACGTCGCCGACGAATTCATCGAGTCCGCCGGGATAAATCGCTTTGGAATTCTGCCAATCGAAGCGCTGGGAAATGCGGTCCACCCCGATCAGCGCTACCTTCGTGGGCTTATGGGCAACGCTTTTTAAGAAACCAAACTCCTCCAGCGGCACGTTGCGCGCCAGGCGAATTTTTTCCGCCGCCGGCCGGCGCTGCGCCACCGCTGTGCCCTTCTGTTCACCGTGATCGGGAATCTCCCAACGTTGCAGCGGATTGCCGCCCTCCACGCGCTTCTCGTAGAACTTCAAACTCGGCGGCCCGGCATCATAACCGGCCACCGATTCGCCAAAGCTGTCCTGAAAATTGAGCCGACGGTACTCACCATCGGTAACCACCGCTAGACCGATCTGTTCTTGCAACGCAACGGCGCTGCGAATACCGTCGTCTTCGACGCGGCGCAGCCCGTCTAAAGACAGCTTCCCTTCGTCGTACTTGATGCGCGCCTCTTTCAATGCCGGCGGACGCAGCAGACTGCCAACCACGTCAGTGCGAATGTTCGCCAATTCTTTCATGTTGCTTAACCTTTCGCCGGCACAGTATCGGAAGCCGGCAGACAGCACAACTGCGGTAGATAGCGCAGCGGATCCTGCGCCGCGTTGTTTTTACGAATTTCAAAGTGCAGATGGGGCCCGGTGACCCGGCCCGTGCTGCCGACTCGGCCGATCATTTCACCGCGCGCCACCGTCTGCCCCTGGCGCACCAAGTTAACTTCATTGTGAGCGTACACTGAGACTAGCCCCTCGGCATGGCGCACGATGACGATATTGCCATAGCCCTTCAGCTGGTCGCTAAAGATCACTTCGCCGCGTTCGATGGCGCGGATCGGCGTGCCCTCGGGCGCCGCGATATCGATGCCATCATGGAAACTCGAGCCGCGCGGGCCAAAACCGGAGTTGATGGTGCCGCCGACCGGCCAGAGAAAACGATCACGATTTGGCTCAAAGGGTTCGGGCGTCGCTGGCGCACGCGGCGCCGGCTCCACCGGAGTGATAATCTCCACCGGCAGCTGGCGGTTGGCCCCGGGAATGAACAGCCGTTGACCGACAAAGATCTGACCTGCGTCGCGCAGATTGTTCACCCGCGCCAACTCTTCGTGGCTGATATCATAGGCTTTGCCAATGCGAAAAAGATTTTCTCCGGCTTTGACGACGTGATGAATGCCTTGGGATGGGCGGCTCGGCGCCGGTTTGGGGGGGCTCGGTACCGCCACCGGCACAGGCGCGCTCAGCGTCGATCCACAGCCGCACGCCAGCAGCGTCGACAGCGTCAGTCGCAGGCAATTGATTTTCATGAAGCGGCAACCGCGGCGCTGCTCAGCTTGCTTCAGTTGCGCCAGCCATATTTTCCCAACAGTTTGACGAAGCGACAATCGCCCAACTGTTCATTGCGAAAGCCTGAAGCGATTCGCGTGACGCGCACCAAGGTCTGTCCTTGCTCATCGCCCACGGGGATCACCAAGCGTCCACCCGGCGCAAGCTGGTCCAAAAGCGGCTTTGGCACTTCCGGCGCGCCCGCCGTAACGATAATGCCATCATAGGGGGCGTGCTCGGACCAGCCGATGGTGCCGTCGCCCACGTGCAGAGCAATGTTTTGGTAATTTAGACGGTCCAGCAGGGCGCGCGCTTTGTGCGACAGCGTGCGAATTTTTTCCACGGAAAATACGTTGAAACAGAGCTCCGCCAACAGCGCGGTTTGGTAACCTGAACCAGTGCCGATCTCGAGCACCTTCTCATCGCCGTCGAGTTCCAACGCTTCGGTCATGCGCGCCGCCATGTAGGGCTGCGATAGTGTTTGCTTATCGCCGATCGGCAGCGCGCAATCCTCGTAGGCGCGTTTAACCAGACCAGGGTCGACAAACAGGTGGCGTGGCAGCTTGCGCATGGCGGTCAGGATGCGCGGGTTTTTGATGCCGCGGGCAATCAGTTGCTCCTGGACCAGCTTCTCACGAACCCAGGCGAAATCTTGCGGTGTCGATGCCGGGGATTTCACTGCAAATTGGCGCTCAGGCCCAATCAAAAGATCATCTTTCGATCACAAAAAGGCGGAATTCTTCCATGTTTAGCACACTCACAAACGTCTTTGCCAGCGACGCTTCAAGAAGTCGCAGGTTCTGAACCAAACTCTCACGCAGTTTTAGGTTTGACAGTCCACGACCTGGCAAAAAAACCCTACTATTCACGACGATGCGGCGGTGTCGCATAGTTTCCCCGTGAAGCCCCAACTCTGGCGCCAACCTTGGTTGCCCCGGCGTATCACAACGCCGCGATATAAAAGATATTTTTGAGCCCTGGCCGACGCGTTCATCGAACTCCTCTTGGTACGGCTATTGTAAAGATCAGCCAAACCGGCTGCGCCCTCGTCGTTGCCGGCAAAGCGCCGCACGAAGTCGAAGGAGTGATCGATGTCTCAAGAATCCGCCAGCGATAAACTTTTCGATGGGAGTCTCGATATCGTCGAGTTTGCCGACGAGATCGAAGAGCCACGCGAGCCGGAACCGGAGCGCGGAGAGACCGGCTTTGGCTTGAGCTCGATCCAGCAATACCTGCGCGAGATCGGCACCGTGCCGCTCCTCAGTCGCGAGCGCGAGATCGCTCTGGCAAAGCAGATCGAGCAAGCTAGGCAAGCCATCCTCACGACGCTTTGCGCCGCGCCGATGACGGTGCGCTCGATCTTGCAGCTGGGCGAGCGCATCGCCGCGGGTGAAATCGAGCTGCGCGAAATTGTCGAGCGCCAGGACGACCGCGACGGCGACAGCGAAGACCCGCTCGACAACCGCCCCTTTCTAAAACACATCAGCAAGCTGCGCCGGCTTGCACGGCAACTCGATGACATCCGCGCTGAGCTGCGCAAAAGCCGGTTGTCGCGGCCGCGCGCCATGCTGCTGCGGCGCAAGCAACAAGCGCTGGTCGAACGCGCCAACGGCGTCATCGCCGAGCTGCGCTTGTCGAGCGATATTATCGACGAGCTGATCGGCCAGCTCAAGCGCCGCGCCGAACAGTTCACCCTGCTGCAAGAAAAATCTCTCCAAGCAAGCATCAACGGAGCTGCGTTGAGCGCGGAATGGGCTGACAACGAAGCCTACAGCGGACTCCCGGCCGGCGAAATCCAAGCCCTGGCGCGCACTCTGATGGCAGCCGAAGAGCTCGCGGCGCTGGCGAAGAAAGAGTTCACCGAGGCCAACCTGCGCCTAGTGGTAAGCATCGCGAAAAAGTACATTAACCGCGGCCTCGGCTTCCTCGACTTGATTCAGGAGGGCAACCTTGGCCTGATGCGCGCCGTCGAAAAGTTCGACTACCGGCTCGGGTTTCGCTTCTCCACCTATGCCAGCTGGTGGATACGCCAGGGCATTACCCGCGGACTGATCGACACCGGACGGACGATTCGCGTGCCGGTGCACCGCATCGAATCGCGCAACAAAGTCTTGCAAACTGCGCGGCACATGCAGCGCATGCTCGGGCGGGAACCGACGCCGGAGGAGCTGGCTGTGGAAATGAACATGCCCATGGAGGAGCTGCTAAGGCTCATCCAGCTCCACTCCGAACCGGTTTCACTGCAAACGCCGCTGTGGGAAAACGGCGACGAGCTCGCCGACTTCATCGAGGATCGCGTGCAACGCGGCCCCGACGAGCACGCGGGCGACAGCAAGCTGCGCGCCGAGGTACGCAAAGCGCTGTCGGTGTTGACGCCGCGCCAGGAAACCGTGCTGCGTATGCGCTTTGGGATTGCGCGCCAGCGCGACTACACGCTTGAGGAGCTGGGTGATATGTTTGCTGTCACCCGCGAGCGGATTCGCCAGATCGAGCAAAAATCGCTGCAGGTACTACGCAACCCCAACCGGCGCCGCCCCCTGCCAACGCCGCTCAGGGATATCGACGAGTTGGAAAGCGAGCAGAACACCGAGAACGACTCCGCAGAGTAACGCCGACAACCTCGAGCTTACGTCGGATAAGTTTTCCCATCATTGGGAAAAATTGTCGCGGCAATTCTCAAAGCCGCGAAAAACCCGTCGATACTTATCCGTTGATCGTCCCTGGCGCTGAAAAATAAAAACGATTTTTCGGCGCCGGGGGCCAGCCGCTGGCATACCTCTTGCCGCTTTTGCAGAGTGTCAAATATCCCTGCAGGAGGAAGAAGTTTCTATGGAAATCCCCTTGAAGATCACCTTCCGCAACATGGACCCGTCGGCCGCCATGGAAAATGCCATTCGCGATCGCGCCGCTAAGCTCGATGGCTTCTATGGCCAAATCATGAGCTGCCGTGTCACGGTCGAAGCGCCGCACCGCCATCACCACAAAGGGAAAGCTTACCAGGTGCGCATCGACATAACCGTGCCGGGGGGCGAGGTGGTGATCAATCGCGCGCCGAAACGGCTGGCGGCGAAAAAACTCGATCCCTTTGGCGCTGAAAAAGAGTTCACCGAGCTCCATGAGCCAAGCAAACATGCGGCCCATGAAGATGCCTACGTCGCCATCCGCGACGCCTTCAACGCCGCCGCGCGCCGGCTGCAGGACTACGCGCGCCGTCAGAGCGGTGCGGTCAAAGTGCACGAACCGTCACCCACGGGTCGGGTGACGAAGCTCTTTCCCGATGAGGGTTACGGCTTCCTTGAAAGCGCCGACGGGCGTGAGATCTATTTTCACGGCAACAGCGTGCTGCATCCCGGCTATGAGCATCTCGCCATCGGCACGACGGTGCATTTTGCCGAAGAGCAAGGCTCCAAAGGACCGCAGGCGAGCACGGTGCGGGTAGCGCGCTAGCTATGAGATTCCAGATTCCAGATTATTCTACTTGGGAGAATTTGGAATCTTCACCGCATGCTTCTGCCGCGAAGCGCGCGGTTGGAACCCTTCGGTGGATCTTTATGAAACCGCCGACGGGTTCGAGACTTGTAATCTCTTGCGCAAAAAAAAGCCCGGTTTGGAGTAACTCCAAACCGGGCGAGAGACAAGGCATTGGTGGTCTTGGCGATCGATCAGCCGGCGCGGGGCTCGCCCAGGCTCACTGGCGGCAGCTTCGCCGCGGTGGGCCGCAACTTACCGAAAGCGTTGAACGCATGGCGACCAAAGCTCAGTAGACGCGGCTGGGCGGATAGTATGCCCCAGACTATTTTCGTGGCATCGTCACGATTGCGCCGGCCGAGGATAGCGACGGTCTTGGGCGTTAGCGCTTGCAAAAGGCGGTCGTAGTCGGCGCCGCCAAATCGGTGCATGGCGGCCCTGATCATCAGGTGCAGGCTCAGCTCCCAACGCAAAGACCAGAGCTCGCGCAGGTAACTCGTGCCGCCGGCAATGGCGTTTGCCGCCGCGCGCGCGCCGCGCAACCCGGTCACCAGGCCGCCAACGGTGGTGACTTTGACCTGCGCCGCAGCATCGCCAATCAAGTAGATATCGCCGCCGCCGAGCTGGCGCCAGGGGCGCAAAAAATGACTGTAAGAGGGAATGCGCGCGGATTGCAGGTCCACCGCCTTGAAACCGTTGCGGTCGAGAAACCGGTGCAGTTTGGCGCGCGCATCTTTGCCCTCTTCGGCGATAAAACCGACGGCGGCATGGCGCTCCGAATGGGGAATCGACCAGTAGAAGTATGGCGTATCCTTGGGCTCGAACCACACCCCGGTGGTGCCGGTCCGGGCGCCCGCCGGCATCTCCACGATCGCCTGCAGGATCGGCGTCGTTAGCCGGCCGTTACCGATGGTCTTGTGCGCCACCCGGCTGTGCATGCCGTCGGCGCCAATGAGCACCCGGGTCGTGAACGTCTCCAGGCGATCTTTTTCGCCGTCGCAGATGGTTACTTTGATGCCGCGGTCGCTGGGAACCAAATCTTGAAAGCGGCAATGGCCGCGAATTTCGACGCCGGCAGCGGCGGCCATGCGCGCTAGAAGGCGCATCACCGCCGAGCGTTCGACGACCAAGTCCGGTTCCTGCATCGGGATCGATACTTGATGATTGGGCGAATAAAGATCGATGCGGTCAATCTGATTCACCACGGCCTCGCTCGGATAGAAGCCGAGTACTTCTTGTAAGCGCGCGGTGGTGATCAGCGTGCGGTTATCGACGTGCATCACGTCGTTGGCATCAAACAGCCGCACGCTTTTACCCATGCGCGCAAGCAAATAGCCGGCGAACAAACCGGCGGCGGAACCTCCAATAATGTTAACGTCCGACACTCCTGCTATTCCTCCTGTTGAGTGGGCAAAGCGCTAAATACAAACGGCCGAACTCGCAGCCCGTTATCCTGTTGCACTTAGCTCTTAGCGCGCCGCGTAATTGCAGCACCCCGCTCCAGTGTCGCCGCCGAATCGGCGAAGTGCACCCCGTCGCGGCGCAAAAGCATTAGCACTGCTTTCACTAAAATCGCCACATCTAGCCTGAACGACCAGTGATCCACGTACCAAAGGTCGAGGCGCACGCGCTCGTCCCATGGCAGCTTGTTGCGGCCGTGGATCCAGGCCCAACCGGCCATGCCCGGTTTGAAATCGAAACGCCGCCGGTCCTTGGCGGCGCAGTGGCGTGCCTGATCCTCGACCCACGGACGCGGTCCGACTATGCTCATTTCACCCTTGAGCACGTTAATGAGCTGCGGGATTTCATCGAGGGTCCAGGAGCGCAGCCGGTCGCCAACCCGGGTCACCCGCGCATCGTTTTTGGTGACGATAAAGCGGTTGCCCTGGGATTCGGCGCCGACGATCATGGTGCGAAACTTGATACAGCGAAACTTGCGCAGCCCTCTGCCTACCCGTTCCTGGATGAACAACAGCGGGCCGCCGTCGTCGAGTTTGATCGCCAGCGCGATCAAGCCGATCACCGGCAGCAAGACAACCAATGCTGCGAGAGAAACGACGATATCAAAAACCCGCTTAGCCAACAGTGCCATCGATCGCATCATGTTTAGTCCCTCCGGTTGCCGCTCACAGTTCACATCGGCGCCGAGGTTTGACTGCCGGCATAATTATTTGTCCGCCCACTGCGCAGCTGAGCGTTTTCCAGGTGCAGTGCCGCGAGCCGCTCACGGAGCTCGCGATTTTCGCGCTCGAGGGCGTGCTCGCGCAGCGAGACCGCAGCGACTCCGGCAGGCGAGGTCAAAGCCTGCAGCAAGTCTGAATAGGTGGCGGCGGTGCTTTCGCGCGACAGCTTGGCGGTGATGTACTTGCGTCCATTGCGGCCCAGGCGCGCACCGAGCTCGCGATCGGCGAACAGTGTTTTGATCGCTTGCAACAAGGCGCCGGGGTTTTCCGGCTCGATGAACAAACCCGCCTGCGCTTCGTCGACGATTTCGCGCGCCTGCCCCTCCACCCCGAGAATCACCGGTCGCGCGCAGGCCATGAACTCGAGCATTTTCGTCGGTATCACCGTCTTGAACACCGGCGCTTTTTTCAGCAACACAAGACAGGCATCGGACGCGCAAATCACCGCGGGAATCTGTTCCCTCGGGAGCTGCGGCAGAACGGTCAGGTTGCCTAGCCCGCGCTGCGCCGCCAGGCGGACGATCTGCTCTCGTTCGGCGCCCTCGCCCACCAGCAGAAAATGCGCCCGCGGCAACTCCGCGGCCAAACGCGGTGCCGCCTCGACAATGGTTTGTAGCCCGTGGGCCATGCCGAGCGTGCCGACGTAGGAGACAACGAATTTGCCCTCGAGATGAAGCCGCTCCTTGACCGCACCGCGGTTTTGCGCCGGCGTAAACAGATCGGTCTCCACACCGTTTTCCACCACGGAAATCTTCTCCCCCGCTAACCCCCAGTTCGCCACCAATTCGCGCTTGAACGCCGGTGTGACGACCACGATATGGCTCGCCCTGCGGTAGAGAAAAGCGGCAAGCGCTTTCAGAAGCTTAATCGAAATATCCTTTTCGCTGCCCATGCCCGCGGCGGTGATCGACTCGGGCCAGAGATCGCGCACCTCGAGGATGAAGGGCGCGCGTTTGATCAAACCGAGCCACCATCCGGCCAAACCGACGAACAACTGCGGCGAAGTCGCGATGATGGCATCGGGTTTTTTGAGAAACATGCCGGTCAGGCACGCCGAAACCGTAAAAGACAAGTAGTTCAACACTCGCTCGATGGCGCGCCGATTGGGCACCGGCAAAAGCCAGGTGCGCACCACGTCGACGCCGTCGCATTGCTCGCGGCAGACTAGCCGGCGAAACCGCCGCCGGTACTCCGGATGGACTACACCCGTGGGATGGTTGGGAAAGCCGGTGAGCACAGTGACAGCATGGCCGGCGCGCGCCCAGTGGCGCGCCAGCTCGGAAACCCGCGCCGCCGGCGCGCCCATTTCCGGGGGAAAATATTGCGATACGTAAAGAATATTCATGGGATCGAGCCTCCCTACCAGGTGCGAATGATCGAGATGTATTTGGCAAGCCGAATCGCCAAGCGTCGAGATAACGGTCTAAGAATTGAGTGAAAAAAAGTGAGACTGGTGCCGGGCCAACGCACCAGGGAATTAGTAGTAGCAGAGCTTGAAGACGATCTTATAGCTGAGCGCCGCCGTGCGCCGGGAGCGGCTCTTGCGATAGCCGTGCCAGCGGATGGCGAACCGTTTGAATACTTCGTGCCCGGTCAGCCGGTAAAGCACTTCGAGCTGCACAATATGCAGGCTGTGATAGAAGGGGCTCGCTAGCATCTTCATCCAGGTGCCCGATTGCTCGTAGAGCGACCAAAAGCCGGCGTCGAATTGGTGCAGGTTCTGCGCCAGCGTCTGCACCGCCCGGTCGAACAGACGCTGTGCGCGCCGGTCGCCGGTGGCGAGAAAGTAGTCATAGACGCCCCAGCTCGCCCAAATGAAGCCGTTAAGAATATGGGTCGGCGGCGCGACGATGTATTCTTCAAACCAGTCGTTGCCGGCGCGGTCCTGAAACACGACGCCGCCGATCTCAACTTTGGCAAAGAATGCCATGAGGGCGCGCTCGGCAGCTTCGCGATACTTGTCCTCGCCGGTTTGCCGATGGGCCCGCACCAACAGCGAAATCCCCTGCCCTTGGGCCAAACCCGAGTACCAGGGTGCGCGCAGAGTAGTCCGATACTCCCAGTCGAAATGGTGCTGCCACACCCACAGACCGGCGTGGTTCCGTTCGAGATTTTTAACCAGCCAATCGGCCGCGGCGCGCCATTTTTCTTCCCGCTCGGCGGACTGGGTCCGGCAATATGCATTGTAATTGCCCAGGCCATACTGCGCGATGGCGATCGGGTTGTATTGCCGGCCGATGCGGCCGCGATAGTCGAGTAGCGGCACGCCGGCGGAATCATAGGCGCCGGCGTAGTCGGCTTTCGCCGTAAACGGCATGTAGTATTCACCCAGGGTGGTCCATGGACAGCGCTCGTTGACCTCTGGCACGTCGTGCCAAAAGGTCAATTGACTTTTTTGCCGGCCCAGATAGGCGGGAAACAGCCGGCGATAATAGTTGAACCGTTGAACGATGGCCATAGGCCTAGCCCGAATTATTCATGCGACGAGGAAAACCCATGACACTGTGTCGATCGAAGTGGAACTCTGGAGGAGCGAAGGCATCAGCGCAGATCGTTCGGTTTGATTCGCCGATGCTTGGCATCTCTTCGACCTTTTCACTGCCATTCGCA
>VGTH01000077.1 GCA_016874755.1 Deltaproteobacteria bacterium
GAGGGCGGCATTTCAGGCTATGTGAGCCTGAATACACAGGCCACTGACCCTAAGAGCCACACCCTCGTCGAATCTCTTCTACTTGATTCCCAGCGCTACCGCTACCTGCTAAATTCCGATGGTAGACCCTATTCGTGGTATTCGTGGGCGATTTATGGCTTTAGCAAAGGAATTGTTTATGCGGCGAATTTTGCTTGTGGCATTGATAGTCGCACTGCTCGCGGGGTGCGGCGATAAAGCGAAGGACTTATTCGAAACGGCGCAATTCGAGGAGAAACAGTTCAACAAGCCGCACGCGCTGAAACTCTACAGGCAAATCGTCGAGCAATATCCCAATTCACCCTACGCGAACCCGGCGAAAAGCCGTTTGACCGAGTTGGAAAAACCGTAGTTGAAAAGCGAGAGGGGTCCACCAGCGTCGCTCTAAAATTGCATGCACAATAAAGTATTTGCTGAAACCCTTAAAAAACTACTGGTTCTCTTCTTTCATCTCCCGCGACTTTACTGCTCGGGTCAAGGGAAGAGGCTGGTCGTCTGGTTTTGGACTTTTTCCAGTTGCAGGGCAAGCGCCTCGATCTGTTCCTCCCAGTAGCGTTCTGTGCCGAATGCGGGAAATGCCGATTTGAAAGCGCCGTCGTGCCAGCGGCGCGCAATCCACGCGGCAAAGTGCATCATGCGCAGCGCGCGCAACGGCTCGACCAGTCGCAGCGTGGTCCTGTCGAAAGGTCGCATCTCTTCGTACGCTTCAAGTAGTACTTCTCTGCGCTCTTTGCCGTAGTCATCGTCTCCTCCGGTGATCATCCAGATGTCCTGCACCGGCGGCGCGTAGAGCATGTCGTCAAAATCGATGAAGTAGGGCGCGTCGCGATCCCACAGGATATTTCCCGAGTGGCAATCGCCGTGCAGGAGCACGTACTCGACCGTTGCAAAGCGAGGGGCGATGGCCTCGCAAATTTGGCTTGCGATGGCTTGGTAGCGCGGCGCGAGCTGCTTTGGAACAAAGTTGCCGGCGAGTAGAAATTTTAAAGGCTCGCTGCCGTAGCTGTGAGGATCCAGCCGCAGGCGTGGCGCATCTTTGGTCGCCGCGCCAACGTTGTGCAGGCGCGCGAGAAAGCGCCCGAGGCGGGTGAGCTGCTCGGTGTTGGGCTCGGCCTCGAGCCGGCCCGGCCGCTTGGGGAAGATGGCGAACATCACGTCATGGATCGTAAACAAACTGTCACCCTGATCGTCGGTCAGCGGACAGACGACCGGAATTTCGCTTTCCTCGAGAGCGTTTAAGAAATTGTGTTCCGCCTGAATCGTCGCGCGCTCCCAGCGACCGGGGCGGTAAAATTTTATGACGACGTGCGGCCCTTCTTCCATCTCAATGTCGTAGACGCGGTTTTCCATTGCGTTGAGGGGGATGAAACGGCCGGTGCAGCGCCCGCCTAATCGCTCGGCCGCGTCGAAGATGACTTCCGGAAGAATCTGCAGGAAATTGTCCAACATGACTCTCATCCTAGACGAGCGCGGACGCCTTGTACACTCTTGGACGCTGCCTGGTTCGCAATGATCGCCAATGGATTTGTTCTGCAATAGGCCGCGTAGTAAAGTCGTCGAAGGTTTTGACAAAACGATCGTGTAAGGCCGGACCAAAGGAACGGATCCGATGGCGAGAGAGCAGTTTACACTGTTTGACGACAGTGTCGGCCTTTCAGAAAAAGAGCAGGGCTTGACGTTGGTCACGCGGCTCGGCGAGCGGCTCACCAAAGCGCAGGCGCTGGATGCCACTAACGCGAAGATGGAAGCGCACATTGCTGACCTTAAATCCGGCGATGGACTTGGGATACTTAAGGCGGTGATCCACGGCTATCACAAAGACGCTGCGCAACGAAAGGTGGTAGTGAATCGGGCGATCGGTGCGATTGACAGCCATAGGTGCCGGCGTTAGAAATCGAATAGAGATAAGGCCGAAACCAAGTTTGGAGAGCCATCAATGAAGAAGCTCGTATTGGAAACCACTTCACCTTTTCAGGGACTGCCTGAGCTCGTGGCCTACGACGAAGGACTGTTCGAGAAGGAAGGGTTACAGATCGAATGGGCCGACCGCGACGAAGCTGGCGTCAAGGAGGTCAACGAGCACGTCGATTCGACCAAAGGTGTCACGCCATTCGCCAGCCACGGAACTCTATTCGAGCAAGGCAAGGCCGACATGTACAACGCTTGTGAATGGGGCAACTATTGCCGCGTCGGCGCCACCTCGGCGGGTAGCCGGCAAATCGGCCGGCGCGCCATCATTACCTATGCTGCCATCGTGGTGCGGCCGCAGTCGCCGGTGCTCGTGCCGCAGCAGCTCGCCAACCGCACGGTGGGCGTGCCGTTCTTTGCGGGCACGCACTACATCGCGCTGCATTTGCTGGAAGGTTTTTTGACTCGCGATCAGATCAAGGTCGTCCGCGCCCCTAGCGGGTCGCGCAACCGCTACAACATGATGATGAAGGGTGAGATCGAAGCGACGACATTGACGGAGCCCTATCTATCACTGGCCGAAAAGAACGGTTGCCGGGCGCTCTGCGGCGCATTTTTTCATGGCACTGAAGTCGCCTCCGACAAAGTGGACGCCGAGACTTACGCGGCGTTCAACCGCGCCGTGCGCGAAGCGGTGCGGCGGATCAACGCCAACAAGAAAGCCTACATGCACTACTTCATCGACTATCACAAAGCCAAAGACCCCGAGATCGGCACACTGAAAGTCGAAGACCTGCGCGAAAGCCGTCTGCTGGTGACCGACCCGGCGCCGATTCCGGCCGACGAGCTGCAGCGCACCTACGAATGGGTCAAGAGCTGGGGCATGCTCGAAGAAACCGAGACGCCGCTGGCGCTGGTCAACTTGGATGTGCAGCAGAAGGCGCACGCGAACGCGTCAGCGCCAGGAGATATCTCTTAGCGCTCGGCGCGTAAGCCGGGGCTGCTCGACTTTGCGCTCGTGCGCGGTGGGCTCGCCGCAGGCTTGAACGGCACGGTAAAACAAAACGTCGACCCCGCTCCCGGTTGGGACTCGACCCAAATTTTGCCGCCGTGGCCTTCAACAATTTTCTTGCAGACCGATAGACCCATACCCGTGCCGGGGTACGCTTCGGTGGTATGGAGGCGCTCGAAGATGGCAAAAATCCGCTCGGTAAACTCTGGCTCGATGCCGACGCCGTTATCCTTCACTTTGAAGCACCAAAAGCCGTAGTCCTTGCCGCAGCTCACATGCACCCGCGGCACGCCGCTGGCGCAGTATTTGATCGCGTTGCGCAGTAGGTTTTCTAACAGCTGCCCGAGCTGCGCCTCGTCGGCTTCGATGACGGGGAGTTTGTCGTGGGTTACGACGGCGCCCTTTTCGCTCATGGCGGTGCGCAGCCGTTCCAGGATTTTTCGGAGCACCGCGGCGCTATCGACCGGGGCGAATGTCCTCCCATGGTTAGCCGCAACCCGGGCGTAGCCCAGCACATCGCTGATCATCGTGTGCATGCGCTTGGCGCCGTCAAGGGTGTGATGGATGCATTCCTGTGCGGTGGCGTCCAGCTTGGGGGCGTAGTTTTTCGCCAAGTGGTTGATGGAGCTGGCGACCACGCGCAAAGGCTCCTGTAAGTCGCGCGACAACGCGTGTGCCAGTTGCTCGATTTCGTAGGTGGATCGAGTGATTTCCGTGGCATGATCGGTGAGTTTCTGCCCGGCGATGTCGAGCTTGAGCCCCTGCTCGCGGTTTTGCTCCTGCAAGCGAAGGTTTTCCAGGGCGAGCGCGACGCCGCTGGCCAGTTGTTGCAGGAGCTCCAATTCGCCGGACAAATTTCCGGTGGAGCGGGACAGCAGGCGCAAGACACCGACAGTTTTATTGTTCCGGCTAATGAGCGGCACACCCAAGTAGCCTTTGACGCCGCGCCGGCCGAGCTGCACGGGGGCAGCCGTGTCGGCGGTCGTTCCGATATCTTGGATGAGCAGCGGTTGGCGGTTTTTGAAAATCCATTCGCTGTCCTGCGCCGTTTTCTTGCCGATAGGCATCCCCTCGGCGTCCGCGCCGGTGAGGGCTTTGAGTTGTTCTTTGTCCCAAACTTCGATTTCGACGATGTCGACATTCAACAGATCACGAGCTTTGTCCTGCAGTTTTTTGGTTAAGGCACCGAAGTCGAGCTGCATAGCATCGCCGGCGAGCTCGCCGACGAGTTTCTCGACTTTTTCGCGGCGCGCGCGCTCCTGGTGGGCGCGGCGGATGATCGATCTCAGGAAGAAAGCAAGGCCGAAGGCGAGGAGGCCGCTCAGGGCCAGGGCCAAAACGGTATAGCGTATCTGGCGTTGCACTGGGGCGAGGATAGCCTGGCTGTCTAGGAAAATTTCAACGGCGCCGCTTATCGCAGTGCCGGCGCCGGCGCGAATGGGCACGTAGACGTCGAGAAAGTCGCTTGGCCCAGCCTGCGCGAACATTTGTGTATCGTGCTCACGCCGCTCGAACGATGGCTGCCCCTCCTTCAGGACTCGCGCCAGGTCGCTGCGCTCGGGAAAACGTTTACCGATGAGCGGCTGGTGGTCTGAGAATAGGACACGCTGATCGCGGCTCCAAACCGCGATGCGTGCAACTTCCGGCGCGCTCAGCTCCTGCGCAAAGGCGCGCAGCTGGCGCTGCGCTGGTGCCGCCGTGGGCGTTCTGAAGTCTTCCGGCCGCAACATCCGCGCAGCGCTTTTCGCGACTGCGCTGTGATGGCGGCCAAACGCCTCTTCGAGGCGGGCTGTTTCGATGAAGTGCTTAGCGCTGCAAGCCGCGGCGAAAATCGCAGCGACTAACCCGAGCGCAACTGTGAACACGCTTTTGTGGAATAGGCTCAAACTTGTTCTGTCCTTCGAGTAACTTATGGCGTAAATCGACTAGAATCGGCGCGAGATTACTCGGCGCGCCGGACGAAGACTGGATTAACAAAAAACCTGCCAGGGATTCGATCTAGGATTCCCCGCAGTTTGGGGTGGGCTTAGCTAGCTGGGGTTTCCAGGGGGGAGTAATACCCCGCGGGCGAAATGCAGCGTTTGTTGGCGAGAGCGACTGGAACGTGAAAGCTCGCAAAAAAGATAAGACGTTCCCTAGAATCTAAAACCATGATTCGATGGGGCTGCCTTCGTCTTTGATTAGTCAGTAAGGAAGCTATGGCAAGGATCGGGCCGGCTATTGCAAGCGTGCGATAGCCGGCCGGCCGTTGTAGCTGGCCCCTGCGCGGAGGTCTCAGTTGCTGTCCGATCGTTGGTCCGGGTTTCCGGTCGGGCGACAGTGTTTGCGCCAGACGTCGGCCAAGTCCGACCCGGAGTTGAGATCGAGCTTTTGACCCGTGCGGGAGATCGCACAATCCGCTGTCATATCGGCCGGATTGTACAGCGTAAACTGCTGGAACCAATAACTGCCCTCGATCGGTTGCTCCTTGATGTCACGGATGAACGGCACATATGTGCTGCTGGCGCAGCCGCTCAGGAGCACCGCCGCAATGAACGTCGAAAGCTTTGGACGAATTAGGTTCTTCATAAGAGCCTCCTGAGAGATTCCTACCACCTTCCAATTTATTTGCCACTGCTACATAAGAAGGATTTTGGCGGACCCCGTCTCACTCGATTAGGGGAAGACGCATCGGTCCCAAATGGGGGTGTGCGCCTCGGCGGTTCTCTTTGTGCGCCGCTGTTGATGGGCTGCTGAAAATACCATGCAGCGCAAAAATGCCAAGCAACGTGGAAAAGCCCTCGGAAGTGCCGATTCGCCATGCCCCAGGTTTGCGCAAAGCTGTGCGCGGACTGCCAATCGATGGAGCAACATGATAGTCAACATTCGATGAAATTCCTCGGCATAGTCATTCTCCTTGTGATGGCGCTGTTGGCGTCCGAACAAAGCGCCACCGGCAGCAATTTCAACAATCGCCCGACGTCCCATGCCCAACGCAGCAACTCCTGGCCGCGCGCAGAGGGGGAATGGATGAGGCGCGTCGAAGTCGATGAGACCGCGCAGGCGGCACGCACCACGCCGCTGCCGCCGGAGGCGCGGCCCGGCGTCGAACTCGTTTACCGCTATCGCGTTAACGACAAGGTTCACTATAACAACACTCGGGGGTTCGGTCCGGCCAATGAAACGGCCGAGGCAATCTTTGAGCGCTTCCCGCGCGAGCAGGTCTGGCCGGTTTATTATGACCCCGTGAACCCCGACGTATCGGTGCTTGCGCCGGGTATCCGGCCGAGCATCTGGATTGTTCCGGCAATTGGCGTGGTGTTCTTCGGCATTGGCGCGCTGGCATTTGTGCCCGTGAAGCGTCGCGCCGCAAGCGCACCGGCGCAGCGACTCGAACGATCAACCGCAAGCGTGCAGCGGGCACCCGCGCGCCCCGAACGGAGAAAACGCCGCAAGTAATATGGCGTCAGATGGCGGCTGTCGGTCTGAGCTTGAATCCTCCGCCACCATCATCCAATCTGCCTGTGTGATTCCAACGTTGATCGTCTCCGGTTTTCTCGGCTCCGGCAAAACTTCGCTGGTGCGTTGGCTCCTGAGCCAGGCGCAGTCCGCCGGCAAGCGCGTCGCCGTGGTCTCCAATGAATACAATTCACTAGGCATTGACCAGGCTTTGCTCGGCGCCGACGGCCAGACGCTGGTCGAGCTCGACGGCGGCTGCGTTTGCTGCCAGCTTTCCAATGAGCTGGTCGCCACGTTGGAGATGCTGCATGAAAAGGTCCAGCCCGATCAGATCATTATCGAGACCTCGGGCGTGGCGCTTCCCGGCGACGTGCAGGTGCATCTTTGGCGCGAGCCGGTGAAGTCATGGAGCGGCGGCGACGTTGCCGTCGTTATCGTCAATGCCGAGCAAGTGCTGGAGGGACGCGATCTCGACGGCGCGTTCGAGTTCCAACTCACCTCGGCCGATCTTTTGGTGCTGAACAAGCTCGACCTCGTGCCCGACGGAGCGCTGCCGGCCATCGAAGCACGGCTGCGCCAGATCGAGCCGGACGCGCCGATGGTTCGCTGCCTGCACGGCCGAGTCGATCCCGCCGTGCTGTTTCCGCCCGATGCCGATCAGCTGCGACAGCGCCGAGCCACTAGGAGTGAGCCGCCAGCACACCTGCATGAGCGCTTCGCTTCAGAAGTAATCAACCTCGAAGAAGGCATTGACGAAGCCGTGCTAACAGCGCGCTTCCGTGCGATGAACGCTTTGCGCGCAAAAGGTTTCGTGCAAACCGCCAACGGGGCGCGTTTGCTGCAAGCGGTTGGCCCCCGAGTGCAGTTAGAGGCCGTCGCTGCGGCGTCGCCGGAGCTGCTTGGCAAAGTAGTCGTCATCCGACGCGTGCAGTAGGCGCCGTGCGTCGCCCCACGAAAGAGGGTTTCCCTAAACCGCGCCAGTCTGCCCTGTTTTGTCACGTCCGTGGCAGATTTTCCCCCCAGCTAACCCGAGCAGAGGCGCCGATCGCGCAGTCCGCTGCGTAGCATACTTGACTTTGCAGCTTACGAATCTAGGATGACCGCCGACTGCCGGCGGCTGCCCCGCCGTGGGTGTGGGTGGCGCTATCGCAACTTGGGAGTGCACCTGTGATTAAATGGTCTTTGACGACTTTCGGAGCGGTCCTTCTATCGCTGTGCGCCCCTGGAATTTCCGGCGCCGGCACGATCTACGGCGAAGTGAAATTTATCGACGTGCCTCCAAAACTAGCGCCGGTGGTCGTGAGCAAAGATCAAGATTATTGCGGCGAGTTTTTGCCCAACGAAACCTATGCGATCGATGGCGCGGGAGGGCTGAAAAACGTCGTCGTGTTCTTAGACGCGGCGCTGCCGATTGTTCCCGCCAACCCGCAGAAGCTCAACGTCATCGACAACACCGGCTGCCGCTACGCGCCGAGGATTTTCGCCATGCAAAAAGGCGAGCGGCTGCAGATCAGGAACAAAGACCCCAAGCTGCATATACCGCACGCAATGAGCGGGCGAGCGGGAAGTTTGTCCGCACGATCGATCTGCCCGTAGAGGTCGATGAAGCCAATATACAGGCTGAATACAAGAACGGCTTGTTGGTCATCACCTTGCCTAAGGCCGAAGAAGCGAAACCCAAACAGATCAGCGTTAAAGTCGTTTGACGCAAAAGGAGGGATCGAACATGGCTGAGAGAACCGTTGCAACGAGCGCCCAGGAAAAGAATGTGGCCGGTCGAGAAGACACGCGCAGCCAAGAGCAGTACATCACGCCGCCAGTGGATATTTTTGAGAACGGCGAGGGCCTGGTCGTTAAAGCTGACTTGCCCGGGGTGTCAAAAGAAGGTTTAGACGTGCGCGTGGAAAACAATTTACTAACGATTCGCGGCAAGGCTTCTCATGTCGCCCCCGGCGATCCGGTCTATCGCGAATACGGGCTGGTGAACTTCTTTCGCCAGTTCGAGCTGAACGACCGGGTCAATCAGGCGAAAATTTCCGCCGAGTTGAAGAACGGCGTGCTAACGCTCAACCTGCCTAAAGCGGAAGAGGCCAAGCCGCGCAGGATTGAGATCAAGGCAGCCTAACCGGCGCTCGCGTACGAGCGAAGCGCAGGGGCTTTGCCTTCCCGCTTTCGCTTCTGCGAAATCCAAGCAAAGCTCTAACACAACGGTGGCCGAGCTCCGGGCCGGTGGAGTCAAAATACTTGGCTCCTCCGGCGAGCTGGCACTTGGCCCTGGTGCTAGTCGGAAGTTTGGCTTTTTCTGATCTCGTGCGAGTTTCGGCCTGGACCGGCTGTCTCTATTGCCTCTTAGCAGGGGCTTTTCTTACCAGGTCGGCGGCAATTTCACGCAAGGCGGTGACAATTTCGCGATTGTCGGTCTCGAGCGGCGGCCCTGCGCCTTGAAACGGCCGACGGCCGCGGAAAATTCTTGGTTTTCTTGTGGTTTTTTTGGGGTCAGACTGAGCATCTGCCGAATTATGTTTGTACTTTGAGCAGATGGTGCAGAAATTTTCGCGCTGAGTATTCGTTCGGAGCGGACTTGCGCGATGGCGCGCGGCGAGTGCTCAAGCTCATAGTGCAGGCCAACGCGCGTCGCGATAAGATCGATCTATTGCATGACATTCGCGAAGAAACCGAAGCGCTAAAAGTGGCGTTGCGGCAGCGCAGGGCATCGATTTTGTCGGCTGGAAAACCTGGTGGAACTAACGTCTGCGACGGCGGACGCTTAGCACCTTGAGAACGAACGTTGAAAAGTTTGCGCGGGCGAGGGTGCGACGCGCATTTGGCGGGCTGGCGCAGCGCATCGATATAAGACGCTTGGACGCGAACGGCAGTGGCCGAACATTTTATGCGCTGCTGGCGTCTTACGCGGGGCATCTACAACATGGCGCAGCGCTCAAAGCTTGGGAGGCTGTGTGGACGAAGCATATCTATAGGAAATTCGAACCACCTTTTTTCTGCCGGATACATATCGCTGGACCGGTGAGCGTGTCAATCCTCGGAGCGGTTAGTGAAATTTACGCTTTTGCCGGGGTCGGCTCTGGCGCCGCAGCGGTCGGAGTCGCGCGAAATGTTCCTTTTCGCGCGACTTGCTCGTACTCAGAGTGAGCCCGTCCGTCGGCTCGCATTGGCAACCGGTTTTCGACTCGTCGGGTCGTTTGGAATAGATTGAATCGCCGCGCCGGGGGAGCGCGGCGGGGCACGGGTCGGTAGGCCCAGATGACTGAGGATCTTGTCGATCACCGGCGGATCTTCGATGGCAGCGATGATCTTCAAGCTGCCGCCGCAGTTGGGGCAGCGCTCGATGTTAAGGTCGAAGACCCGTTTGAGCAGAACGCTTGGTCGAAATCGCCAGGTTTAAAATCGGAGCTACAATAGCCCGGACTGTTCTCTCTAACTAAGGGCGGCGGCATGCGAAGCTAGTTTGCATGCAAGCAGAATCGGCTGCAATATCTGTCAGGTCGCTGTTGCTTGTCAATTGTGGTGCCTATCATGCCTGCATTAATTTTGCGGGTCTTCTCGTTATCGAGCGGATGAATTGTGGCAAAACTTATCTGGGTTCCCCCTCTTTTCAAATGGGGGCTCTCGTTCGTTCAAGAGGCAAATATCAAATAAAGCAAGCCTAGAAACCCGGCTAACGTCTATGTGCGCAAACGACCCGATATCTGTCAGCCCGGACCCCTCCAAACGAATTCCGTGGTAGTTGACGTTTACTATCGAACTAAACTAAGCTTAGTCTATTATGGAACAAATCAATATCCATCAGGCCAAGACACAGCTTTCAAAATTGGTCGATCTTGCAGCCGGCGGCCGCGAGATCATTATTGCCAAGGCTGGCAAACCCCTAGCGCGCCTGGTGCCTTACGCGCGCCCGCGTGAAGCTCGCCGGCCAGGACTGCTCAAGGGCAAGATCCGCGTCAAGAAAAATTTTGACGCCCCCCTCAGCGATGAGTTGCTGGATGCGTTTGAAGGGAAATCTTGACGGTGCGGCTGCTCTTGGACACACATGTACTTGTCTGGTGGCTGGCCGATGACAGCAAACTCAAAAAGACAGCGCGAGACCTCATCGCCGATCCTCGGAATGAAGTTTTCGCCAGTGCGGTGGTGGTCTGGGAAGTTGCCATCAAATCGGCCTTGGGACGCATAGCTGTCGCCGTTGATGAATTCGAGGCCGCGATCCATGACAACGGGTTTGAAGCCTTGCCGGTAAGTTTGCAGCATGCCGCGCGCGTCGCTCACCTGCCCAAGATCCATCGCGATCCGTTTGACCGCATGCTCGTCGCCCAGGCGAGCATTGAAGAACTCCGTTTAGTCTCCCACGACCGAGTCTTCGAACGCTACGGTCTAGCAACCGAAGGGCTCCCGCCGATCTTTGTCTGATGCAAGACTTAGAAAGAGCACGCTGTCGGCGGCGGTTGGAAAAAGAGAACTTTTCGTGTCGCTTCTTGAAACTAAAAGCAAACTTGGCCCTGCTAGGCATCGCCAGGAGAGTCAAGCAAGGCGAGCACAATGTCCCACGGTCCGACGTAATCAAGCGGTTTACCCGAAGCCAGTACAACTTCGAAACATCCTATCGCCTGGTAGCCCCTCGCTGGAGCTCATATGACAACTCGGCTACCAAGCCAAAACTCTTGGACCAGGGACCATGAAACGAAAAAAAGTACAAAAAGAACCACAAGAATTTTCGGCGGCCGGCGGCCGTGCTCTAAGCTGAGCCGCCAAAGTCGCTCGCAAGACCGCACGCATGCACGGCACGGCGGCGTTTTGGATCAATCACAAAGTAGTTGCGGAACAACCGTAGAGGTCGCTACAGTCAGTCAGTTCGGCGGGACAGCAAGATTCAAGACCTGACCCCAGACTCCCGCAAGAGGTTGTCAATCGCCACGACCACCCAGCGGTCCTAGTTAGCAAAGGAACTTACGCAACCAACGCCCATAGAATCACGCTTCGTCACAACATAGCGCTTATGGCTCGCCCGGCAGCGGTGGGAAACTCTTTGGCGGCCGGCGATGGCGCGTTACGTTCTCGTAGGCGGCGGCGATTTTGAGCAGCGTCGCTTCGCTGAGTTGGCGTCCCAAGAAGTCGATGGTCATTGGCAAGTCGACTGGTTTCGGGCCGTCGTAGTCGCCAACTCTAACGCTGCCGTCCGGGTTTGTGACCGCTTTGCGATCGTACACCTCGCGCATGAAACCGGCCGGCACGGCCACTGCCGGCAGGCCGCCGAATGGGCTTAGGCGCCAGGCGCGCCGGTTGCGCGTATCGAGGACGCGCTCGACGTTGCGCTGGTATTCCACTCCATCGATCATGACGGTTACGGTTTCGCTTACCGATTTGATCGTCTGCGGTTCTTCGGGCGCGCCCAAGAGCGGCGCCGGTAGGGTCTTGGTCGGATAGACCAAAGCGTCGAGCTTGTGATCGGCCATCACCTTGTTCACCAGCATCTGGATCATGGTTCTCTTTGCGTGCAGGTCGGTGATATCTAAGTTGGTAATCCGTGTCCGGCGCACCAACGGTGAGTTATCGCTCTTCTTGCGCAGCCGTTCGGTGCGCGTCACCGCGTCCTGCAAGCGCACTTTGGCCGGGTTGGTCGAGCCTTCGATCGGCGGGTGATCATAGAAGGTGGATTTCTCCAACAGATCGTCAATCGTCTTGATGTTCTTATCGCCGCGCTCGCGCAAATAACTGTTGAGCGCAAACTGCAACTGTCCAGGCGCGTTGGGCTCGGCATCGACGATGATGCGCAGCGTCGCGTCCGGCGGCAGCGCCTGCGGGTTGCCATGCCAATCGACGGCTTTGTTGTTGACCGATGTCCCGGCAAGCGCATCTCTGAACGTCGAAGCGAGGATCGGCGTATAAAGCGACGGCACCAGCTCGGCGATGGCGTTCTTGAACAACTGCCCGCCCGGACCAGGATCGACGATCTCCGCGCCGGTCTTGGCCAGCTCGGCGATGGCCAGATTGGCGACGCGCACGATCTCCTCATCGGCTTTGGTGAGCGGCTGCATGAACTCGCGAACCACGCCGATGCGATAACCCTTGAGACTCTTCGGCGCCGCCGCTCGCTCGTAAGGTTCCGCCGGCTTGTGACCCACACTCGCGGCGGTAACCGGATCGCGCGGATCGTAGCCGGTGATCTGGCTCAGCACCAGCGCCGCGTCGCGCACGTTGCGACAGAGAACGCCGGGCCGGTCATCGGTCAATGACGCGGGAATGAGCCCGGCGCGGCTGACCAACGTGTTGGTGGCAACAACGCCGACAAGACCGCTGTTGAAAGCGGGATTGCGCACCGACGCACCGGTCTCTTCGCCGATGGCGCACATGACCAGATTCGCCGCGACCGCCGCACCGGGTCCGCCGCTCGAGCTGCCCGGACTGCGCGTGGTGTCATACGGATTGCACGTCGTGCCGCCGTCGGTGCTGCGCACTCCGGAAGCGTATTCGCCGAGATTGGCTTTGGCCAAAATGATCGCGCCGGCCTGGCGCAAACGGGCGATGACTTCCGCGTCGCGCGGCGGCCGATCGTTGGCATAGGGAGCGGCCGCGCCGCTGGTCGAGCGCATATCGAAGGTGTCGAACTGATCTTTGACCGCCAAAGGAATCCCGTGCAGCGGCCCGACAAACTTTCCGGTGCGGCGCAAATGATCGTCTAAACTCTGCGCCGTTTCCAAGGCGTCAGGCATCTTCGGATCGTTGTCGCTCTTATCGGTCTTCGACCGCTTGCCGCGCAAGTTGAGCGTGATGAGCGCGTTAACCTGGCCGGCATTCTCGATCGGCCGGATCGAGCCCAGCTGCAAACCCGTCGCCGGATCAACGTCACCAGTCACGCATCTCCCGTTGTAAGCTTCGATCCGTTTCAAATAGAGATTCACCAACTGTGTCGCCGTCAAACGCTTCGTTCTGAACTCCTGGTGGACCTCCGCAATCGTGGCTTCCTGCAGATGAAACCTTGCCTTTTGGGCAGCGGCGGTAGCCGCAACACCCGCTACCGCCAACAGTGTCATGGCGGCAAACGCAATTATGTCGCGACGAAGTTTATTTATATTTATATGCATATGGATATGTATAGGAAATTCAAACCACCTTTTTTTCTGCCCGGAGACATATCGCTGGACCGGTGAGCGTGTCAATCCTCGGAGCGGTTAGAACGGATAGGAAAATCTATCCGTCCCAGGCATCGCCCAAGCCGCTACCGCGCTTCGTTCAACACGCTCCGGGACATTGCCGTGATCGATCGCTGGATGGATTTGCTCCAAATCTGCTCCAGCGCAAATGAAAACGCCGGTGATAGTATGTGATCCGCAGTGATAGCAAGTAACTGATTACGTGGTTATACTGTGGTAAGGCTTGGAGCAAGAAAGCGAA